>DATENS010000291.1:0-8889 GCA_035274925.1 Pyrinomonadaceae bacterium
TCGCAAAACCAACAACAACCCCACAATCAATCCGATCGTAATCACACCCGCGACTTTCATGATATTCATCACGACCGCGCCGTATTTTCCGGTCGCCGGATCGTAGTGATAGCAATAGAGCATCAGCGCATCGACCGGCGAACCGATCTTGTTCTGGGACGCTTCCACCAGACCGAGCCGCAAGTCCCTTGGCGGATATTCAATGCCGTAGAAATATCGCGCCAGCTTTCCCTCCGGCGTTATCACCATGATGCCGCTGGCATGCGCGAACTGTTTCGTTTGCTCGTCCCAGGCGTAACGAAACCCGATGGCGCCGGTCAGGCGTTTGATATTGGCTTCGTCGCCGGTCAGAAAGTGCCAGCCGGCCGCGCCGCTGGGACGGTTATAAGCCTTCACGTAAGTCTGCTTCTTGGCTGCTGCAAGTTCAGGCGTCTCGCGCGGATCGAAGCTAACGGTAACGATCTCGAATTCCTCGCCCGCATTGAACGTCACGTGTCGCGCTGAGCTGAGCAATCCGCTCAGCACCTGATTGCACAGCATCGGGCACGCGTAATAAACAGGCGACAGCACGACCGGCTTTCCTTTGAAGAATTCGCCCAGGCGAACCTCGCGACCCTGTTCGTCTTTGAAAACCGCGTCGAGCGGGACCTGCTCGTTGAGTCTTTGGTCGATGCCGATGTTTTTTAGCTGCTTGGGAAGTCCGCTCGACACCGAACCTGATTCCGGTCGCGCGCCGTAGAGCGGCGAGCTGATCTGCGGCACACCGGGCTGGGCGTTGGCGAGAAGGCAGTAGGCAGAAAGCAGTAGACAGCAAATAACAATTCGCCAACCTACCATCAGTTTTCTGCCTTCTGCTTTCTGCATTCTGCCTTCTTTCTGCTTACCGCTTACTGCCTACTGCCTTCTGGTCTCTGACCGGTAACTGCTTCAGCACTTCTTCCTTTGCCCGTTCGATGGGCATGCCGTAGCGGGCGCCGTTCTGGTCAACTGGCCCATGTTCGAGCGCGTCGTTCCAATGCTTGCGCAGCGCATTCATTTCCCATAAAGGATCTTTCGGCTTGTGCGGATCTTCCGTGATCTTGTTCGGCTCTTCCGCGCCTTCAGTCTTTGGTCTGTTACTTTCCAGGCTCTGCGAAAATCCGGGTGCGCCCTGCAAACGGGGCTCGGGCGGCAGACGGTCCTCGCCGGTCAGAGCCATGGTCGGGCGCGGGCGTTGCTGTTCCAGCTTTGCCTCGTTACGCTCCATGAAAACAAACATGCCCCACATCACAAGGTAGGTGGCCACCGTCAGCACAAACAGACCAACGACGAATTTTCCGATAGCGCCCACCTGCACATCACTGGTCTCGTGCGTCACATCGATGTTCTTGATGTGCGACGTGTCCGGTGTTTCGGTGACGTGATGTTTTTCGCTCATTCAACCAGTCCTTTTAACCCACCCGCTTACGCAGGTGGTACTGACTGCTTACTGCCTACTCCCTAATGCCCATGAGCCGGTTGCAATGCCTGCTCCAGCTGCGGATCGTTAATCGGCACAAGAGGCCGCTTCTGCAACTGCCAGGAAAAGACGCCCAGCCATAAACCGCCAATTGCAATTGGCGCCACAATGTCCATCCAACTCAAAACAAAGTCGCCGGGGTGATACGTCGGTTCGATCAGCCAAATGACGTCAACAATCCGCATCACCAGAATCAGCACCGCCAGCAACGCAAGTCTTTGCGCGCTTTTCTTGGTGGCCCGCGACAGCAGCGAGAGAAACGGAAAAATGAACTGTAGAATCACAATTGCCAGCGCGATTGCGCCCCAGCCGCCGTGCGTGCGCGCGACGTACCAGGTCGTCTCTTCGGGGAGGTTTCCCGACCAGATGATCAGGTACTGCGAAAACGCGAAGTAGGTCCACAACATCACCAGCGCGAGCGTTAGATTTCCCAGATCGTGAAAATGCGAACGCTGCACTACTGCATTCATCGGCTCGCGCCGGGCCAGCCAGGTCATCGTCAAAGTAGTGAACGCGAGCGCGCTCAACGCCCACGAGGCGACAAAGATCAAACCAAAAATGGTGGACATCCAGCGCGGATCAAGCGACATCACCCAATCGACTGAGGCAAAAGTCACCGTTAGCACCAGCAACACCAAACCCGGGCCACTGACCATCTGCAGGCGCTTGCGCAAACGGCGCGCTGGATTGCGATCCTGCTGTTGCGAAAGCCAGTTCAGAATAATGGCCGCCACCGACCAGATCGCGAAATACAGGGCGGCCCGAATAATAAAGAATGACGGGTTGAGAAACTTCGCGGCTTTCTGCTGCAACGCCGCGGTGTTCATCTCTTCGGCATGCGTCCACGGATAGATTTGCTTCAAGCCCAGCAGGATGGGCACAAACAGCAGCACCATCAGGGGCAAAGTGCGCGTCGCCGCTTCCAGCACTCTTCGGATCACCAAACCCCAGGCCCCGCCCGTCAGATGCTGCAGCATCAAAAGCGCCAGGCTGCCGACGGTGAGGCCTACCCAGAATATGAATCCCACCAGGTAAGCGTGAAAGAACTGCGCGCGGTCAACAAACGCGCCAATGATCAGCAGGATGGTAAACACCACGCCCACGATCAGCGCGCGCGTGCGCACGCTGCTCAGTTCTGCCGGAGGTGCATAGCCTGCGATCATTTCGGTTGTGGTCCCTCTTTCACGGCCGGGCTGCCGGCTTGTTGGCTCAACTGCAACGCGCGAATGTACGCAATAATCTTCCAGCGATCTTCAACCGGAATCTGCGAAGCCATCGCCGGCATCGCGCCCCAGCCGTTCGTGACTACGTCAAAGAAATGCCCCACCGGCGCCTGGCGCAAACGATCGTCGTGATAGTTTGCGGGCGAAGGCTTATTGAAACCGCGACGCTGGACGATCCCATCACCGTGTCCGGTCATGCCGTGACACACTGAGCAATAAATGTTGTAGCGCTCCTGGCCCCGGTCGATAGCCGCCTTGTCGATCGTAATCGGAAATGTTTCGACGTCGTCGGGATAGAGCGCCGTCGAACTTGCCGGCGTTGCCTGAGTCGATGTCGCGGCCGTGGTCGTGCCCGATTTTTTCCCAAAATAGAATTCGCGATCTGAGCGCAGAAAGCCGCGCGGCACCGTTCCTTCCACCAGCGGCCGCGAGCCGGTGCCGTCTTTGTAGAACGAGTTCTCGCGGTAGTACTTGGCCTTAGGCTGATCCTGCATGTCGCGTCGGCAACCCGCCGCCAGAAGGCAGAAGGCTGAAATCAAAAGGCAGAAGGCAGAAGGCAGAAGGCAGCTCGAAAAAGCGCGCTTTGCCAAATTTCTTGAATTACGGAATAGTCGCATATACGTTCTCTGCCTACTGCCTACTGCCTACTGCCTACTGCCTACTGCCTACTGCCTACTGCCTTCTCTTTCTTACAACTCGACATCCGCTACCTCACGGGCTTCCAGACTCTTCATAAAGCGCACTACTTCGTCGTGGTCGAACTTTGGATCCTTCGCTTCGATCACCAGAAAGAAACTGTCGCGCGTGGCGAGCGCGAAATTCGGCGCATTGAACACCGGGTGATACGGCTGCGGCAGCTTGTTAAGTGCGAGCATGCCCAGCACCGCCGAGAAAGCCGCCACTAAAACGGTGCACTCGAAAGTGATCGGAATGAACGCTGGCCAGCTGTTGAAGGGCTTACCACCGACATTGATCGGGTAATCGATCACTTCCATCCAGTACTGCATGAAAAATCCGCCCAAGCCGCCGATGATTCCTCCTGCCAGCACAATCAGCGGGAGAATCGTGCGCTTGAAGCCGATTGCTTCCGGCAACTCCTCAATCGGAAACGGCGAGTAACCATTGATCTGCCGGTAGCCCGCGTCGTAAGCCTGGCGCGCCGCCGACACCAACGCACTGGGCCGGTCGAACTGGCCGATGACGCCGTATAAATGTGGTTTACTCGGTTTCATCAGTTCGGCTTCCAGTCAGTTGTCCGTGGTCGGTGGTCAGTCGTTCCGCTTTCACAACTTGACGCGTCGCCAAAACACCTGCAGATGACAACTGACCACTAACAACTGACTATTCCTCAACTTCCGCTTCCGGCAGAATCGTCCGCATCTCGAAAATCGAAATCATCGGCAGGAAGCGAATAAACAGAAACAGCAGGGCAAAGAAAAATCCGATCGTGCCGATGAACATGGCCCAGTCCCATTGGGTCGGCTGGTACATGCCCCACGACGACGGCAAATAGTCGCGATGCAAACTCGTCACTACAATCACAAATCGTTCCAGCCACATGCCGATGCTTACTACAATTGAAATCAGGAACAGGGCGAGCAGACTGGAGCGAATTTTCTTGAACCAGAGCAATTGTGGCGTCAGGCCATTGCAAAAAATAAGCGCCCAGTAATAAACCGCGTATGGTCCCGTCATCCGGTTCCAAATCATGAAACTCTCGAACGGGTTACCGCTGTACCAGCCGAAAAATGCTTCCATCAAGTAGCCGTAGGCCACGATCAATCCGGTGGCCAGCATCACCTTCGCCATGTTGTTCATGTGGCGCATGGTGATGAAGCTTTCCAGCCCGAAGATCTTCCGCAGCGGAATCGTCAGCAGCAGCACCATCGCAAAGCCGGCGTAGATCGCTCCCGCCACGAAGTAAGGTGGAAAGATGGTGGCGTGCCATCCGGGAATGATGCCGACCGCAAAATCAAAACTGACGATGGTGTGAACTGACAGCACGAGCGGCGTAGCCAGCCCGGCGAGCAGCAGATAAGCCATCTCGTAACGTTGCCAGTGCCGCGCCGAACCGCGCCATCCCATGGCCAGCATGCCGTAGATGAGCTGAAAAGGTTTGCTCTTCGCGCGATCGCGCAGGGTCGCAAAGTCAGGAATCAAGCCGACGAACCAGAACATTGCCGACACCGTGGCGTAAGTCGATACGGCGAACACGTCCCACATCAGCGGACTGCGGAACTGCGGCCAAATGCCCATCGTGTTGGGATAGGGAAACAGCCAGTAGGCGAGCCACGGCCGCCCGAGGTGAAAAATCGGATACATGCCCGCCTGGGCCACGGCGAACAGGGTCATTGCTTCGGCGAAACGATTGATCGACGTGCGCCATTTTTGTCTGAGCAACAGCAGGATCGCGGAAATCAACGTGCCCGCGTGCCCGATTCCGATCCACCAGACAAAGTTGAGAATATCGATACCCCACGCGACCGGGACGTTTACGCCCCACAGACCAATACCTTCGAACACCAGCTTGGTAATGGCCAAAAGCATTAGCTGCCACAATGCGAAAGACACCGCGAACCCGACGAACCACCAGATCGGCGTTTTGCGCTTCAACACGATCGCGCTGATCTTGTCGGTGACTGAACCGAAGGTGAGCTCAGTTCCCACGACCGGATGCGTCGCGTGAATCGATGTGTGTTGATCTCGTGGTTCGTCCATTTGAACCCTGTGCTTTGTACTTAGTGCTTAGTACTTGGTTCGCCTGTCACACTTGAACAGTTGAACTGGAAGCAGACTCAAGCGCCAAGTACGAAGAACAAAGAACCAAGTACAAAATCCTAATCTCAGATCTCAGATTTGAGATCTCAAATCAGGATTTAATCTCGGGATTCGGATTCCTCAGTGCCGACAAATACGTAGTCCTTGGCCGCGTATTCAATTCACCCAGAAGTGAATAATCGCGCTCGAGCGCTTTCAATTTCGACACTTTGCTGTTCGGATCGTTAATATTTCCGAACACGATTGCTTCCGTCGGACACACCGACTGGCACGCCGTCACGATCTCGCCGTCACGTACCGGCCGGCCTTCGATCTCAGACTGAATTTTTGCCGTCTGAATGCGCTGTACGCAGTAAGTGCACTTTTCCATCACGCCGCGGCTGCGCACGGACACGTCCGGATTGCGCATCAGTTGATAAGTCGGTGCCTCCCAGTCCTGATACAGGAAAAAGTTGAAGCGGCGCACTTTGTACGGACAGTTGTTCGAACAGTACTTGGTGCCGACGCAGCGGTTATAGACCATGTCGTTCAGGCCTTCCGCGCTGTGCACAGTCGCGTGTACGGGACAGACCGGCTCGCACGGCGCATTCTCGCAATGCATGCATGGCACCGGCTGGAAGAAGGGCCCTTCCGGTTTCGCTTCGTCGCCTTTGAAATAAGCGTCGACACGAATCCAGTGCATCTCGCGGCTGCGCGCCACCTGTTCTTTGCCGACGATGGGAATGTTGTTTTCCGACTGGCAGGCGATCATGCACGCGTTACAGCCGACACAGCTGTTCAGGTCGATCGACATGCCCCAGGCGTAACCGTTGCCCTGGTTTTTGTAATCGAACTCGGGATAGAGCGAGAGTTCCTTTAGCTCTTTCTGCAAATGCTCTTTCTCTTCGTGCAGCTTCTCTTTTTCTTTCTCGAATTCTTCCAGCGAGCTCTCGCGCAGAATGTCGCGGCCTTCCAGCTGAAAATGGGCCTGGGTGGTGGCCAGCATGTAGCGCGCGCCGGTTTTGCTTGCAGAGGCGCCGGCCGCTTGCCACTGCGAGTTTGAAACTCGAATATCGTACGCACTAAACCCCGGTCCACTCCCGATTCTTCCGGCGATCGATCGGCCGTACCCCAGATGCACCGTGATCACGTCGTCGGGCTGGCCCGGCATTACGAAGACCGGGACTTCTTTGGAGACGGTGCGGCCGCTCAGCGAAAGATGGACCATGTCCACATAAGCCTCGCGGCCATGCTTGCCCTCTTCATAGTTCGGCGCACTCACGCCGAGTTTCTGTGCCGTGTTTGCACTGACCAGCGCGACGTTGTCCCAGGTGATCTTGGTGAGCGGCTTTGGCAATTCCTGAAGCCAGCCGTTGTTGGCAAAGCGGCCGTCGTAGACGGTGGGGTCGGGACGGAAAATAACTTCAAAAGAGTTGGGTGAAGGGGATTGGGTGTTGGCGATGGAAGCAGCCCAAACGGATTTCGCTGCTACCGTTTTTAATGGCAACGCTGTGCTGGGAATAAAGCCGTCGTGCAGGCACTTGCGCCAAAACGATTCGAAATCCGGTGTTGAATTTGGAGTTGGGGATTGCGTTGCTTGAGGTCCCGCTGTCGGCTCACCCGGAACTTGTGGACGATTTGCTATCCGGTCGCTATCGCTCCCGGTTCTGACTTCATTGCCTGGCCTTGGCGTAGCTGCTGCTTGCGGTCGATTCGCCGGCAGACCGCTCCCGTACCAGGTCCGCCAATTCTCCTTCACGATGTCATAAGGCTTGCGGTCATAGTTGTCGCTGAACAGCGCGATCATTTCGTGTGCAGTCTTGCCTTCATAAAGCGGAGCAATCAACGGCTGCACAATAGTGGCCGTGCCGTCGATGGTGCGCGTGTCGCTCCAACCCTCGAGATAGTGGGCGGCGTTAATGTGCCAGTGACAAATGTCGGAAGTTTCGTTGTTGAAAAGACTGAGGTGCGCGCGCAGCTTAACTTTGTTAAGCCGGTTCAGATCGAGGCGGAGGTCCCATGGCGTGTTGTAAGCCGGATTACCGCCGATGATGACCAGTAATTCGACTTTGCCCGCGTCGATGTCCGTGACCAACTCGCGCAGCGATTGATTCTGATCGACTGAGTTAGCTTCAATCGGATCGGAGTAGAAAACTGTCTGGCCGACGTTGCCGAGCGCGCCGTTCATCGCATGCGCGGCCGCGTGAACTTCAGGCGGTTGTTCATCACCCGCGATGACGATTGACGTTCCTTTGTGTGCCTGCAAATCACGAACAATCACATCCCATTCCGGCACGACCCCGGCGCCCTCGAGCCCTCGAATCGTGGCCATGGCGCCTGGTTTTACTGAGAAGCGATGATCTGCATTCGCGCCCGTTAGTGTCGGCGTGCTCTCAATCACATACAGCCTGTTCATCTCAGCGTGCTCGCCGCTGATGCGCCGCTTCGCCGCGTAGTCGCGCGCGTAACGCAACGTGCCCGGCATTGCTGCCAGAAAGTCCGATCCCAGTGACAAAATGCGATCGGCTTTGCTGAAGTCGTATGTTGTGTTGACCGGCTGACCAAAGGCGAGGACTGCACCCTGCCGCGCGTTGTCGCGATTGACAGGCTCGTATTGATGCCACTTCGCTTCGGGAAGATCCGTGAGGAGCTGTTTCATCTGCGCGGCAAGCGTCGGCGAGGTTATAGTCTCAGTGAGGATGCGTAGTCCCGCGCCCTTCTTCGCTTTCAGTCCTTCATTCTCTTTGTCGATTGCGCTGCGTATTTCGGCGACGAAAGTTGCCCAGGGCCGCGTTTCGCCACGATAAAGCGCCGTCTGCGAACGATCCGGATCGTAGAGCGTGAGGATTGACGCCTGCGCAAAGATGTCAGTCGCAGTCGATCCATTGCTGCTGGGATGGTCTGGATTGCCCTCGATCTTCGTCGGCCGCCCTTCATTGCTGCGCACCAGCACCGGCGTGGCGATGCCGCCGAGTGAAAACGCGGTGGCAAACCACAGCCCGCGTCCAGGCGTTTCTTCTTCCGGTTGTCGAACATAAGGGACAATTTTTTCCGGCGGCTGGATCACGCATCCACTCAGACCGGCGAGCGCCAACGACGCGCCCATCAACTTCAGGAAAGAGCGTCGCTCGATCGGGTCATCCCATTCTTCGGCCTGCTGCGGGAATTCGCGGCGCACGAACTCTTCAAAGATCGGCGAGTCGGCGAGCTCATCAAGATTGCGCCAGTACTCTTTACCGGTCGCGAGGGCAGTACCACCTGCGTTAGCGGGTGGGTGATCGCGATTCAGTATCCGATCACGCAAAATCTTAAAGTTGATGTGACGGTCGTTAGACATCTCGTTCTTGTTCCCTCTCCTCTGGGAGAGGGTTAGGGTGAGGGCCAGAGAGCGACGCCCACCCTTTTTCTTTT
>DATENS010000292.1:0-12259 GCA_035274925.1 Pyrinomonadaceae bacterium
TTGATCAGGCGGCGGTTCTTCTTCTTTTTCTTTGGTGAGCCGATTGATGATCAACTGCTGTGAGAAGCCGACGATGTTGCCCACCAGCCAGTAGAGCAGCAGTCCTGACGGCGCGCTCCACAAAATGTAGAGCATGAAAAGCGGCATGCCGATCGCCATCATTTTGCGCTGCAGCGGATCGGCGGAAGGCGCCGGCGTCAGCAATTGCAGGAAGATCATCGAGCCGGTGAACATTAGAGGAAGGATGCGGATAAAGCCGAGCAGGTAAGGTTCAGGACCTGAGAGATCCGGAATCCACAGAAACGAGGCCTGGCGAAAATCGATCGAAATCGTCAGCGCCGTGTACAGGGCGAACAAGAACGGCATTTGAATCAGCAAAGGCAAACATCCGCCGAGCGGGTTCGCCTCTTTCATCAGCCGCAGCTGCTCCATCTGCAGCTCTTTCATGCGCGGATCGTTCTGCTTCATTCCTTTCAGCTTTTCCTGCAGCTCTTTCATGCGCGGCGCGTACTTTTGCGCCTTCTTCATTTTGCGCGATGACTGCCACTTGAGCGGGAAGAAAAGTGAATAAATAAGAATGGTGAAGAGAATGATCGCGACGCCATAACTGCCGGTCATTCGCTGAAGCGCGTTAATGGCAATCAGGATCGGGACTGCGAGAAAGCGGCGCATGCCGGCCAGAAATCCATAGTTTATCGCCTCGCCCAGGTCGACCTGCGGCCCGCCGTTTTGTTTGATCTGCTGGCTGGCCTGGGCCAGGAGTGCATGGTCCTTTGGCCCGACGTAGAGTTCCGTTTTGGTGCCGTCAGCCGGAATCGGGATCAGTCCCGTGATCAGAAATCTCTCCTCGGCCTTGCCACTGACTTTGTGCTCGTAACGCAGCGTTCGGTATTCGAGTCCATAGGTCTGGCGCGACGGAACTGCGATCATGCCAAAGTAGGTGTCGCCCACTCCGCCCCAGTGCATCGCACCGTCGATGGGATCGCGGTCCGCGGGTTTCATCACCGGCGACTTGAGCCCGAGGCCTTCGAGCATCCAGTTGATTGTTCCCGTACTTCGGCGATCCGAATGAACCTCTGTCGCCAGGACTCGGTGCGCGTTGCCGTTTATCACGCTGATTCCTTCAGGCTGGTAGAGGTAAAAAGTGTATTGATCGATTCCCTGATCGCCGATGCTGGGGCCAATTACCAGTTTCGGATCCGGCTGGGCCTGGCCATAACGCGTTAGATTGAGAGTGACGTCGGCGCTGTAACGATCCGCGAAAAACTCGATAGTCTTTTTCGCGTCGAGTCCGGTGGCATCGTCATGAATGAGAAACTCGATCTTCTTTGATCCGGAATCGACGTTAACAGTTTCGTCGCCTGACTCGGCTTTGGTGCCGGAGATCTTCGAATTCCTGCCGGCCAGCGCGGCATCCGTAGCGGCATCACCCGTCACAATCTGAAGCGTGTGCATGAGCTGATTGGCATCGACGCCCTCAGGGACGGTCGGAATCAGCTCGAGCGGCTTGGGATTGTTTTTGGTCGACGAGGCCGCATGAATTTCGGTTCCGGTGTTTTTGTTCTTCTTAATAATCCAACTGGTGACAACGGCGCCGCGCGAATCGAAGGTTGCTTGATAAAGCGGGGTCACCACCTGAATCTTCCGTGCGGGAACATTCTCTGGCGTCGGCGTCGGCGATGCGGCCGCTTGCGCCGGACTCGGAGTGGCCGTGGCGTTGGCCGTTGCCGTTGCCTGCGCGGATGGTTGCGCGCTCGGCTGGCCGTTCGGTTGCGGAGAACTCTGGGCGACCGGCTGATTGGCGTTCGGGGCCGGCGGTGGAGTCGGCGGAAATAGAAAATTCCAGGCGATCAAAACCAACGCCGACGCCGCCAGGGCAAAAATAAATCTTTGTTGCTGTTTCATTTTCCTCGCTCCCTCTCCCTCTGGGAGAGGGTTGGGGTGAGGGGTCTACATCGCGCTGGGCCCTCACCCCTAACCCCTCTCCCAGAGGGAGAGGGGAAAAAATCACTTCACCGGGTCATAGCCACCCGCACAAAACGGCTGGCAACGAAGCAACCGCCACACAGCCATGCCGCTGCCGCGGAGGGCGCCATGTCGTTCAATAGCTTCACGCGCGTACTCGGAACAGGTCGGTTCGAAACGGCAAGAGGGTGGCAGCCACGGCGAGATTACTGCTTTGTAGAATCTCAAAACTGAAATCAGGATCGTGCGCATCAACCAATTTGGAGTGCGGTGGCAAGCGCAGCGCGACACCGCTTTGGATCAAATCGAGTTCTTTCCGCCCTGCCATCAACCAAAGCGCCGTCGCCGCTTTGCTCTGCCGGCGCACTCCAAATGCTAACCGCGCTCCGATTTTCCCACCTGCTCGACAATCCTACGAAATTCGCGGAATCGAAGTTCTTCGTCCGCAGCCAGCAGCGATCGTTTCGCGTTCAAAACCCAGTCGTAACTGCGCCTGAGTTCTCCCAGCTGGTCCTGGCTGCGGCGAAAAAGCTCGCGTAACAGGCGCTTGGCCCGGTTCCGATCGACCGACTTGCCAATCGCCTTGGTCGAAGCCGTCACCCCCAGGCGATGCTCGCCGCCATCATTAGCCCGTAAAAAAGCGGCCATCAAACGGCCGTCGTAGCGCTGCCCTGCGGCGTAAACTTTTTGAAAATCACCCCGCGCACGCAATCGGCGCCGCTGTGGCAGCGCTTGGCTTTTTTTAGCCGGCGCGTGGTCCGTGGCGGGCACCAGATCTTAGTAATGCGACGGAGTGAGCCGCTTCCGGCCCTTGGCGCGGCGGCGTTGCAGCACCGCACGGCCATTCTTAGTGGCCATACGTGCGCGAAATCCGTGCGTTTTGGCGCGCCGCCGGTTGTTCGGTTGAAAGGTTCGCTTCGGCATAGTGATAATTCCCCTCGTACAACGAAAACACTTAGCCTAACGGCGCATCAGTGCGATGTCAAGAAGCGCCAGCGCCTGCTTGACGCGCGCAAAAATCGCGTGTTAGCCTTCAAATCTTTTGGACACTTTGCAGTTGGGTCACTATGGCTGACTCTTAGCGGATTCAGTCTCCGGTGAGATCGAGTGTCGACTCAATCGGCGTTCGCAATCTGACAGACCAATCCCCAGCTTAACTAAACGATGACTTTTCCGCTCGGCCTCGCCGAAAACTCAATTCAACTTGTGCCTGACGGCACGATGCTCCTGCACATCATCTTGATCCTCGTGATGGTGTGGGTGCTCAATGCCACGCTCTTAAAACCGATCAATCGCATCCTCGCGGCGCGCGATCAGCGCACGCGCGGACGGCACGGCGAAGCACAGGAAATTCTCGACAGTCTGAGCGAGAAGCTTTCCAGTTACGAGGTGCGCTTGCGCGAAGCGCGGGCCGAATCGTACGCGATGATCGAACGGGAAAGAACTGCGGCCCTGCAGGAGCGGCAGAAAAAACTGAATGAGATGCGGGAGAAGCTGGCCGAATCAACGGCGAGTGAGAAAGACGTAATCCGTAAGCAGGCCGACGAAGCGCGCGAAACTTTACACACAGAGGCGCAGCGCATCGCGGCCGAAATTGGCTCGCGAGTACTCAAGCGGCCGGTAGGACAATCGAGTTTGAATTGATCCAATGTTGCTGACTTTCTTCACATTCATCGCGCTGGCGGAAGAACACTGGTGGAACTATCCAGGTTTTGAGCTGTGGAAGTTCGCGAACCTCGCCATCTTTATTGCGGTGATGGTTTTCCTTCTGCGCCGCCGCACCAGCGAAGCATTTCGGGCGCGCCGTGAAAACATCAAGCGCGACCTGGCTCGCGCTCGGGAAGAACGCGATGCCGCGCTCGCGAAGTTGAAGGAAGTCGAAGACCGCCTGGCAAATCTCGACACCGAAGTCGCCGCGATCCGCGAACAACACGTGCAGGAAGCAGCGGAGGAGCGCGAGCGGATTGCCAAATCCACTGAGGCCGAAATCGTCAAACTGAGCGAGCAGGCCACGCGCGAGATCGAGAACGCCGGCAAGGTCGCCAAAAAGGAATTGCGACGATTCGCCGCCGATCAAAGCGTGCGCATGGCTGAAGAACTAATTCGTCGCGAAATGAAACCGGAAGATGATGCGCGTCTGATTACCCGGGAGATCGAAGAAATCGGAGGCGCCGCCCAATGAGCGTGCAAACAGTAGCGCGCCGTTACGCGTCCGCGCTCGCCGATGTCGCGCTCGAGCGTGGCGAAGACAAAGAAGTGCAGCAGGAGTTGCGCGCCTGGAGCGAGTTGCTCGAGGCCAACGCCAACCTTCAGGAAGTATTTCGCAATCCGACCGTCGCCCTGGAAAAAAAGCGCGCCGTGCTCAACAAACTGATCGAGCGCACGAAACCGCGGCCGGTTACTACGAATTTCCTGAAAGTCCTGCTCCAGAATCAGCGCCTGACTGAGCTTCCCTATATTAATCGCAAGTTGGACGAGATCCTGGACGAGCGCGCCGGAATGGTTGGGGCCACCGTGACCACGGCGCGGCCAGTGTCGGAAAGCTCGCAAAATGAATTGAGGGAAAGGCTGGCCGAGCTCACTAAAAAGAAAGTGCGCGTCGACTTTGCAGAGGACCCGGAACTAATCGGCGGCCTGATCACGCGGATTGGCTCGACAGTCTACGACGGGTCGATCCGCAATCAGTTGCTGAAGTTCAGAGAGAAGATGACCGGGTGAAAAACGAACTTTGTACTTTGTGCTTGGTACTTTGACGTGCCGGCACAAGGTTCGATTGCGAACAAAGTACAAAGCACGAAGTACAAAGAACTAATCATGGAACCAATAAAAGCAAACGAAATCAACGAAATTATTCGCCAGCAGATCGAGAACTTCGAAACCGGCGTGACCGTGATGGAAGTCGGCACTGTGATCAAGGTTGGTGACGGCATCGCCGAGATTCACGGGCTGGAAAAGGTCATGGCCAGCGAGTTGCTCGAGTTTCCGCACGATGTGCGCGGCCTGGCGCTCAACCTCGAAGAAGACAAGGTCGGCACGGTGCTGTTCGGCGACTTTCAAAAAATCAAAGAGGGCGATCTGGTAAAGCGCACCGGCCGCATCATGCAGGTGCCGGTGGGTCAGGCGCTGGTGGGACGCGTGGTCGACGCCCTGGGAAATCCCGTGGACGATCGCGGTCCGATCATGACTGACGAATACAACCCGGTTGAGCGCATCGCCCCGGGTGTAGTTGATCGCCAACCGGTGAAAGAACCTCTGCAGACTGGTCTGAAAGCGATCGATTCAATGGTTCCGATCGGACGTGGCCAGCGCGAGCTGATCATCGGCGACCGCCAGACCGGCAAAACCGCGATCGCGGTGGACGCGATCATCAACCAGCGCGGCAAAGACGTCATCTGCATTTACGTCGCGATTGGGCAGAAGGCTTCGACCGTCGCCCAGGTGGTAAAGACATTGCAGGATTATGGCGCAATGGACTACGCGATTGTCGTGAAGGCCACTGCTTCTGATCCGGCGGCGATGCAGTTTCTCGCGCCGTATTCCGGCGCGGCCATGGGCGAGTACTTCCGCGATCGCGGCCAGCACGCCCTGACAATTTACGATGATCTTTCGAAGCAGGCTGCGGCCTACCGCGAAATTTCTTTGCTGCTACGACGTCCGCCGGGCCGCGAAGCTTATCCGGGCGACGTTTTCTATCTGCACTCGCGGCTGCTTGAGCGCGCGGCAAAACTTTCGGATGCCAAGGGCGCGGGATCGCTCACCAGCCTGCCGGTGATTGAAACGCAGGCAGGTGACATCTCGGCTTACATTCCCACAAACGTGATTTCGATTACCGACGGCCAGATCTTCCTGGAAGCCGATCTCTTCAACTCCGGCATTCGTCCGGCAATTGACGTCGGTAACTCAGTCTCGCGCGTGGGCGGCGCCGCACAGATCAAGGCGATGAAACAGGTCGCCGGCGGCTTGCGACTTTCGCTGGCCCAATATCGCGCGCTCGCGGCTTTCGCGCAGTTTGGATCGGATCTGGACAAGGCCACACAGGCCCAGTTGGCGCTCGGCGAACGCCTTACCGAAATTCTGAAGCAGCCACAGTATCAGCCGATGGACGTGGAAAAGCAGATCATCGCGATTTGGGCGGCGAACAAAGGCTACCTCGACGATGTACCGGTTTTGGAGGTGCGCAAATTTGAATCAGAGATGGTTCGGTTTATCGAAAATTCAGATCCGGGCGTGCTGCAAAAGATACGCGAGCGCAAAGCCCTCGACGATGACATCGAGAAAGACCTGACCACGTCGTTGAAAGATTTCAAGCACGATCGAGCGGCGGCGGAGAAGGCCGCAACAGCAGGAGCTTAAGAGGAAAGTGATGAGTAATGAGTCATGCGTGATGCGTAATTTATCGCCGACTCATATTTCTAAACTCATCACCCATAACTCATCACTCATTACTTGATTGAATGGCAAATCTTTTAGACATTCGCCGGCGCATTAAGTCGGTCAAGAACACGCAGCAGATCACCAAGGCGATGAAGATGGTGTCCGCGGCGAAGCTGAAGCGTGCTCAGGATCGTGTAATCAACGCCCGTCCGTTCTCGAACAAGATGAAGGAAGTTCTGGGCGAGCTGGCCAGCCAAACGTCTGAAGACTTTCATCATCCACTTCTCGACCAGCGTGGCGACGAACGCTACCTGGTGGTGCTGGTGACGGCGGACAAAGGTTTGTGCGGCGCTTTTAATGCCAATCTAATCAAGGCCGCGCAGGCCTTTATCAAGGAAAACCCCGGAAAGCAGATCGAGTGGATGACCGTCGGCCGCAAGGGACGCGATTTCTTCCGGCGGCGTGCCGACATTACCGGAGAATACATTGGGATGACCGGGAAGGGCCGGGTTGAATTCTCTGAGGCGCTCGAAGTTGCGCATGACGTAATCAAGCGCTTCACCGAAGACAAAGAAATCGACAAGGTGTTTCTGATCTTCGCTGAGTTCAAGTCAGTGTTGACACAACGCGTGGTGACTGAACAAATCCTGCCGATTTCAAAAACGACTGATACCGAAACACCTGAATCGTCCCGCAAAGACTACATCTACGAACAGCCTCCGGCCGAAATCTTCAGCCGCTTGCTGCCGCGCCTGGTTGAGACGCAGATCTTTCGCGCACTGCTCGAGTCGATCGCATCCGAACAGGGCGCGCGCATGACCGCCATGGACGCCGCTTCGAAGAACGCCGGCGAGCTAATCTCAACGCTCACTTTGAATATGAATCGCGTTCGCCAGGCCGCAATCACCCGCGAAATTATCGAAATCGTTTCCGGCGCAGCCGCTCTGTAAAACCTCTCAACGAACACAAGTGAATTTCTTTTAGAGGCGGCTGCTGCCCGCTGGTCTAGTGCCCCAGCTCGACCTGCGCTAATCTGCTCCGGACTTGATGAGAGACGACAAGAATCCCGGTGGCGCACTCGACGAAAGTAGTTCATTTCGTTTCACCAATCGGCTTTGGCGATACGGGCCGGTGGTCGCCTGGGCCACGCTCATCTTCATCGGTTCGAGCAATCTTCTTTCCGCTTCCCACACTTCGGCCTTTCTCGTTAGGCCCCTCCAATATTTGTTCCCCAGTGCTAAACCCGAAACACTAGCAACGATTCATTTCACTATCCGCAAGGGCGGTCACCTTGCTGAATACTTCATTCTCGCGGTGCTGGCCGCGCGCGCGTTTCGCACTTCCTCGCACGCGGTTTTGCGCGCCCGCTGGTTCTGGGCGTCACTGCTGCTGGTAATTGCTTACGCGCTCTTTGACGAGTTTCGCCAGAGCTTCGTGTCCGCGCGCACGGCTTCGATCTACGACAGCATGATCGACTCAGCCGGCGGGTTGATTGGACTTCTGTTTTATTGGTGGCGAGCCAAACGCGGCCCAATTGCTCCGGGTAAGTGAGACTCCGCCGATAAGGCGCGAAGCGCCGCAATGCAATAGCCCCGACCGCCAGGTCGGGGTCTGGGTCATAAAACAAAATTTATTGAGGCCGGAAGATCCGACTTGATCATTCCGGTCCTTCGGACCTTATCGCGGCGTCTTGAACATTGGTTCAGTCTTGCGCGTATAATGTCTCGCTATTTGTTAGCCCGAAGGAGATTCAAAACACGATGGGTATTCTTGACCGGCTTTCGCCGACCGCGCAGTTCATCGAAGTTATCGAGTGGCTCGACGATTCGAGCGACACGATGCTTTACCGCTTTCCGGTTCGCGACCAGGAAATCAAAAACGGGGCGCAGTTGATTGTCCGCGAATCACAGTCTGCTGTGTTTGTTCACGAAGGACAGATCGCCGACGTCTTCGGGCCGGGCCGCTATACGGTCGACGGCGGGAACACGCCGATTCTTTCCAAACTGGGCGCATGGAAGTACGGATTCAACTCGCCGATGAAATCGGAAGTCTATTTCGTCAACACGAAACAGTTTACCGACTTGAAGTGGGGCACTTCGAATCCGGTGATGATGCGCGACGCGGATTTCGGCATGGTGCGCCTGCGCGCCTTTGGCATCTATTCGATGCGGGTGGCCGATCCGCGCGAGTTAATCAAACAGATTGCCGGCACGAACGCCCGTTTCGTCACCGAAGACATCGAAGGCCAGTTGCGCCGCACGTTGGTCAGCGGTTTCTCTGACGCGCTGGCGGAATCAAAAATAGCAGCGCTGGACCTTGCTTCGAATTATGACGAGCTGAGCACCTTCTCTCGTCAGAAGTTGCATGACGAGTTCAAGTCCCTCGGTCTGGAGCTGACAAAGTTCGTCGTCGAAAACATTTCGCTGCCACAGGAAGTCGAGGCGGCCATGGACAAGCGCACCCAGATGGGAGTGCTCGGCGACCTGGGCAAGTACACTCAGTTCGAAGCTGCGCAGGCGATGCGAGACGCAGCGCAGAACCCCGGTGGAGGCGCAGGTCTCGGCGCAGGTATGGGCGCGGGCTTCGCCGTCGGCAATGCGATGGCGGGCGCGATGTCCGACGCACTCAAACAGAAGGGTTCAGAATCGGGGGCGGCAACGCCGCCGACAGCTGGCGCCAAATGCGTGAAGTGCGGCGCGGCGATGCAGGCCGGCTCGAAATTCTGCAGCGAATGCGGCTCGTCCCAAGCGCCGGCCAAGTGTGCTAACTGTCAAAGGGAATTGAAGCCCGGCGCTAAGTTCTGCGACGAGTGCGGAACCAAAGTTGGATAGCTCCTGCGGTCGTTGGCACTAGCCCTTCAGTTAGGGGCGAGTTATTGGGCCCTCCTGACCGGGCTAGTGCCATTCTTCTTTCTTTCAAATTGACACACCGGCCGATTAGTTTTTCTTTTATACTCATATTCCCCGCTCACCAGCCCCAACCTCTCAAATCCAATAGGAGGGGCAAGTCATTGGAACAGATAAGAGCCTTGGTGCGTCGTGGTACGCGTCTCCCTTTGCGGCTGCCGGTTCGTGTCTTCTGTAAGGAGAGCAATGAATACTACTGGACGGAACAGTCGCGGCTGATTGACGTAAGTCCGTTTGGAGCAGGATTTATTCTTACCCGGCCGGTCGAGGTCGGGCGACTGATCCACCTGACAGTTCCTTTGCCGCTCAAACTGCGTTGCTACGATCACACCGAACCGATGTATTCAGTTTGGGGTTTGGTCAGACACGCCACCGCGATGCCGACCGAGCTGCCGCACGAGGCAACATTGTTTCGCGTGGGCGTGGGGTTCATCGGCAAAGAACCTCCGCGCAGTTACCAGGAAGATCCCACGCTCAATTACGAACCGTTACCGGTTAAGCGCGGAGACAATTCAATGTGGCGATTGAGGCAGCGGCCGTTTCCTAAACAAAGAAGAGAAACGCGGCTGATTATTCCGCTCGAAGTGCTGGTAGAGACACTGGATGAAAATGGCAATCCGGCCATGCAGGAACAGACCGTCACGGAAACGATCAGCAGTCTGGGCACGTGCATTCCCACCGGTCTTGATGTCGGCGTCGGACGCATTCTCAAAATCAGCAGTGCGCGTGACCAGGTTTCGATCTTCGCGGTGATTCGCTCGCGCGAGGTTGCGCCGAACGGTATCGCTCGGCTGGGCCTCGAATTTATTGGCGAGCGCTGGCCGCTAAACAGAGATTCAGACTTCCTGTTCCGGGAAAAGACTTAGTTTCGAGACCTATAGGGGCCCTCCGACTAGAATTAGTAAGTGAGCCCTCCCTTACGGTCGGGCTAATGCACCGGCGCTCGCACGGAGTTTATTGGCCCTCGCGCGCGGGGCGGTGTATGCTTGGCCAGCTCGAAAACCCCTGACCCTCAAATATGCTGAGCAATTTCAAAGCTCCTCGTCGAGTAGTCATTACCGGCATGGGCTGTGTCACGCCCATCGGAATTGGGCGTGAGGCTTTCTGGAATGGATTGCAACGCGGAGAGAGCGGCGTGCGGCGTATTGAGTCGTTCGACGTAACGAACTTTCCGGTGAAGATCGCGGCTCAGGTGCAGGCCTTCGACTGGGAGGCGCAACTCAATCCCAAAGATCGAAAGCACGTCCCGCGCACGGTGCCTCTCGCCCTTGCCGCAGCGCGCGAGGCGCTGGCCGACGCAAATCTTTCAACTGAAGATTTGCCATTGGATTACCGGCGCTCGGTGGGCGTGGTTTTGGGAACGGGCGGTGGCGGTCTCGCTTTCACCGAACAGCAGTACGAGTACTGGTACGTCGGCCCCGTTCACAAAGCGAGCGTCTACACAATTCCTTCTTCAACTCATGGCGGCCTGTCGAGCGAACTTTCGATGGCATTCGGCCTGCGCGGGCTCTCGCATATCGTGTCGACCGGGTGCACCAGCTCAACCGATGCGATCGCATACTCCGCGCAGCACATCGCACTCGGCCGCACCGAAGTAATGATCAGCGGCGGCGTCGACGCACCGGTAGCACCGGGCATCCTTGCCGGTTTCAACTTGATGACCGTGCTCACCAACGCCTGGAATGACGAGCCGGCGCGGGCGTCACGTCCGTTTTCGCGCAACCGTTCCGGAATGGTGCTGGGCGAGGGCGCTTGGATCTACGTCCTGGAAGAATACGAGCGTGCGCGCAACCGCGGCGCAAATATCTATGCAGAGATTCTGGGTTACGGCGCCACGTGCGACGCCTATCACCGGGTGCGTTTGGCCGAAAACGGCGACGAGCCGGCGCGTGCTATGACCCTTGCGATGCAGGACGCCGGAGTCCAGGCGGCCGACGTTGACTACGTGAATTTGCACGGCACTTCGACGGTGCTCAACGATCGCATCGAAACGAATGCGTTGAAGCAGGCGCTGAATTGCAACGCAAAGCGAATCCCCATGTCAGGCACGAAGTCACAGGTCGGGCACCCGCAGGGCGCCAGCGGTGCGGCCGGACTCGGAGCGGCACTTTGCGCGATGCACACCGGTTTCATCCCTCCGACTATAAACCTCGACGAAGCGGATCCTGACTGCGACCTGGATTACGTTCCCAATCAGGCGCGCCAGGCCGACGTGAATGTTGCCCTGTGCAACTGCATCGGCTTTGGATCAAAGAACAGCGCACTGGTGATAAAGAGAGTCTAGTCCGCAGGATATCGTGTTTGAAAAGTTCAAACAGCGCAGCTATGAGCTCGAACACCTCGATAAGGGCGACTATACGCCTGAAGAATACGAAAGCTGCATTATCGAATTACAGCGGGTCAACCAATGGCTCGGTGATGCGAGCGCTCTCCGCAATTCGCTTTTGAAAGATATCGAGGCGGCAGGGCTGCAATCGTTTTCAGTTCTTGATGTGGGCGCGGGTTCAGGTGAGCTGATGCGGGTCGCGTCCCGCTGGGCGCGGGAAACAAAACGCGATGCCCGGTTGGTCGGTCTCGAGTTGAACGAACGGTCAGCCAAAGCAATTCTCGACGAGGGCGAATCGGTCCGTTCAGTTAGAGCCGACGCCTTCAAACTGCCATTCGAAAGTCAACAGTTTGAATACGTGTTCTGTTCACTCTTCACTCATCATTTTCGCGATCCGCAAGTCGTTGAGTTGTTGCGCGAGATGAGCCGTGTGGCGCGGCGCAAGGTCTTTGTTATCGACTTGCATCGCGACGCAGTGGCATATTTCTTTTACACGACGGTGGCGCGGCTGTTCCTTCACAATCGACTCATTCGCGAGGACGGTGCGCTTTCGATTTTGCGCAGTTTCAAGACTGAAGAATTGGAAAGCCTCGGAAAACAAGCAGGCCTTCGCAACGTGTCGGTGGAAAAGCATTTTCCAGCTCGTCTGGTGCTGAGTGGCGAACCTGCTCTTATCTCATGAAAGATA
>DATENS010000293.1:0-13612 GCA_035274925.1 Pyrinomonadaceae bacterium
CGCGTGCTGGTCGCAAAGAATGTCGCGATCACTTCCACACTGCCGGTGTTCGAAGCAAGTGCGCCGCTCACGCAAAGTGGAATTGGTGCGTCCAGCGCCGTGCTGAACCCGCGTCTGCTGAATGTGATGAACCCTGACGCGCGCGTGCGCTACCTGAACTCGCGTTCACGCATCGCCGCCGATTCACCGACGGCTCTCTTCATTCGCAAATCGATGGACTTTGAGCGCGCCTTTGTGGCCGCAGGAGGATTGTTGATTGCCGGCCTCGATCCGACCGGCAATGGCGGCGTGGTCGCGGGGTTTGGCGATCTCCGCGAAGTCGAATTGCTGGTTGAGGCAGGATTTACTCCTATGGAAGCAATTAAGATCGCGACGCTCAATGGGGCAAAGTTTCTGGGAGAAGATGCCCGCATCGGCTCAATCGCCGTAGGCAAGCAAGCCGACCTGATGATCGTGAAAGGCAACCCTGCGGTGAAGATCGCTGACATCGAAAACGTCGAAATCGTTTTCAAAGACGGCGTCGGATACGACACAGAGAAGCTGATTCAGAGTGTGCAGGGCTTGGTCGGGGTGAGGTAAATTTGGAGTGCGGCGACTCGTCGCCGCTTTGAAACCGCTGACAAGTCAGCGCACTCCAATGTTCACATCCGTCGTCAGATGAAAGCGCGTCGCCATTGCAACATTTCTTGCTTTCGCAATTCGGCGTTTTCCTCTAATCTGCCAACTCCAATATGACGCGACTGCAGTTTCAACTCTGATTCCCATCGAAAAAATCGAGCGAGCAATTTATGAGATTCGCGGTGAAAGAGTGATGTTGGATCGAGACTTAGCTGCTCTGTTTGGCGTTTCTACTAAGGTCTTCAATCAAGCTGTCAAGCGTCACAAAGATCGATTTCCGTACGACTTCATGTTTCAGCTCACAACGGAGGAATCCCGGGCCTGGTGGATGGAAGTTACAGCGACTCGTTTAAGGTCACAAATTGTGACCTTAAAAAGAGGCCAGCACCTCAAGTACCGACCCTACGCATATTCAAGTCAACATCGAAATCATGCGTGCATTCGTAAAGTTGCGACAGATGCTTGCTTCAAATGCGGAACTCTCGAGACGTTTGAACTAACTTGAAATGAAATACGACCGCCAATTCAAAGTCGTATTCGACGCCATCCGAGAATTAATGTCCCCTCCGGCGCTAACTCGTAAGCGCATCGGCTTTCGCTCGGGACCGGTAAAGCAATAAGCGGAGTCGTCATGATGTCTTCGCGAACATCAACACACAAAAGCACGGCCTTCGCTGAAATCTACGCCAAAGTTCCGCCGGAGCAGGTCGCGCGGCTGAAAAAGTTCCGGCTTATTCATCCCTACAAGCAGCTCACTATCGGCGAGACGAAATGGCAGTACATATCCTGCGGGCAGGGTGAACAGGCGCTGCTGCTATTGCCGGGCGCGTTATCCGTAGGCGAGTCGGTGTTTCCATTCATCGAGGCTTTTGAAAACGAATACCGCATCATCGCGCCTTCCTATGCACTCGCACTCACGATGTCAGGATTGTGCGGAGGAATCGCCGAGATTCTTCAAACCGAAGGCCTGAATCAGATTCATGTGTTGGGCGGTTCATACGGCGGACTCGTAGCGCAATACTTTGCTCGCCGGCATCCAGCTAAAGTCCGCAGTCTTGTTCTGTCTCACACCTTTGTCTTGACTCCGAAGCTGGCGAAACCTCTTTGGATGGCTGGGAAACTTTTTCCCGCTCTTCCAAAAAAGATTTTTGCGCCCATCCTCAGGTTGCGACTAAATAAGATGCTGGTGTCGACACTTCGCGCCGCTAATCATCCGGAAACGGAGTTCTGGCGCGCCTACCTCAACGAGGCAATCGCCTCTGACTTGCTGAAAGAAGTTTTCATACATCAGAACAACTGTTTGCTTGAGCTGGCCCGTCAGCCGCAATTTACGCCTGATGACCTGAAGGAATGGCCGGGAAGAGTTCTCATCATCGAATCCGAAGACGACCCGGCAATCAAGGCCCGCGACCGAGCGTTGCTGCGCAGCACCTATCCAAACGCGCAGGTTCATACCTTTAGCGATGCAGGGCACGCGTCTTCGATCCTGAAGCGGGACGAAGTTTTTTCAATCATCAGAAGTTTTCTTCGAGCAGATCGCTAGCGCGGAATGTGCGGGGTTAGCGGTGCCGATGTGATTTGGAGTGCGGCGACTCGTCGCCGCTTTGATAGCGCTGACAAGTCAGCGCACTCCAAAAAAGGGTTGCAATCGGGAGCTAGAGAGTCACACGGCCGGTGCGCCACGAAATCGCAGGGCGGTGCGAGCGCGGGCTTTGGCGGCTTCGACTTCGCGGTCGCGAGGTGGCGCGTTGGTGACGAGCGAGTCGAGCATTTCAGTGGCGATCCTGCTTACTTCGTCGACTGCGTGATTGAACGCCGCCTCGTTGGCCTTTGAGGGCTTGTTGAAGCCACTAAGTTTTCTCACAAACTGGATTGCTGACGCCCGAATTTCGTCTTCAGTGGCTGGTGGTTTGAAGTTGTGAAGGGTTTTGATATTGCGACACATTCTTTGGGTCCTCGCGTATTCAGAGTCTGCCCCGAACGATACAATGTGGCGGGATTTCGCGCAAAGTCGCAAAGACGCAAAGGATCGCAAAGGATTCGCTTCCGGGTTCTGACACGCGTTGCAAGTCCGATCGGCATTGAACGTTCAAGGAACATGCCAACAGTAGGATTAACTCTCGCCTTAATCGTAATCTTCCTCTCCGTAAATTCATCAGCGACAGCCCAGCCGAAAACTCCGGCTCCCGAACAATTAAATTCAGCAGACGTTCTCACGATTGATTTCTGCGACTTGGTCAGACAACCCCGGCGCTATTTCAATCGGAGGGTGCGGATCGTGGCCAGGTGGGATTCCGGAAATGAGTTCTCTTACTTAAACGATGAGCGCTGTTCGGTGAAGTTCCGTTACGAAATTGCAGTGAACTTTGGTGGCGCGGGTCCCGATGAAGCGATGAGGACGCACATCGCGACCATCCAATCCCACGAGTACGGAGGTCGCGCGATCATTACCGCCGTTGGCATTCTGCGCAACCCTGGCAGGTACTACGGGTATTACCGCTACAGCTTTGAAATTCTGAAGCTCGAAAGTGTGGCTAATGTCGTCAGGGCCTACGAAGGGACGCTCGAGGCAGGCAAGACTTACCGGGCAACTGTGCGTGGTGACCGGGCCTGGGGATTGGCCCCCGTGCCGGTTTTGCAAATGGTGATACATCAGTCGGTATACATCGGCTGGACAAATTTGAGCGACTTTCCAGAGCTCGCCAAGCTCGGCGAGAACTCTCAGCGGCAAATCGTGTTCAGTGTGATCTCAGACGAGACTCAGCGGATGACGGAACGGCGCTGGAGTCGAAGCCTCGAATGCAAGATCATTCGGATTGAGTAGTGGCAGCATCTTGTGCTTGATTTCACGGGCGGGACGCCCGTGCCACTCAGGATACGCAACTTTTTGCGCGGCATGCGTCAATGACTCTATGAGGCATTCAAACAGACGAATTTCGTTACCGGGCTTTGTCATCAGCGCAGTCCTCATCTTCCTCTTTGCCGGCGCCACCGCCGTGCAGGGTCGGCAAAGCAATCCGTTGCCGCGAGTAGGAACGATCAAAGACTATCCGGCCACGGGGTTGATGACCGGCTGCGGGAATCTCTATGTTCATAAAGCCTCAGAGAAGGAATTGTCGGATACGAATTACGTTTTCCTTTCGCGCGGAGATGGCAGTGATGCGTGGATGAATCTGAACGGCCGCGACGTGCGCCTGCGGCAAATCAAATTCAGCCGCGGCAAGCAAAAGTCCCCTCGCGCTTACCGTTACGGCCGGACGCTCATTACCGTCACCATTGAAGACTTCGCTCCGAACGATGCCGCCGGCGAATCCGATCCCATGTTCAAAATGAAAATCACTCTGCGGAGAGGACGAGCGCGGAAAGTTGTTCATGCCGCCGGCAGCGCCGATTGCTAGGAGCGGAGCACAAATCGGCGATGACAAAGTTGACGAAACCTACAACTAAAGCCCTCTCCCTCTGGGAGAGGGTGGGGTGAGGGCTTAGCGGCGTCTCCCCAATATCTCAGGAACACTACGAGAGATGAATTCGCATAGCGAGTTCATCTCTCGTAGAAGACTCAAAACGAATGTTTGCGCGCTAGGCCCTCATCCCCAGCCCTTCTCCCAAAGGGAGAAGGGAGATAAGGCTCGCCTGGTCATAGTTGATTAGCGAACTATAAAAGGCCTCCATCCACAGAGGATTCACTCTTCACGTCCTGACGATCTCGCTTTATGCTAGGCACGCCAAGTATGATTCGCTCGCTCATCAGTCGTTTCGCGCCTTCCTTCTTTGTTTGCCTCATTGCCATATCAACATGTGCGGCGCAAGCAAATCTGTCCGCCAGGATTGACCGCTACGTCAAAGCGGAGATGAGCAAGCAAAACATTCCAGGAATCTCGCTCGCGGTTCTTCGCAATGGCCGGGTCGTTTTGCTTAGGAGCTACGGCATGGCCAATGTCGAACATCAGGTCCCCGTCAAGCCTGAAACTATTTTTCAATCAGGCTCAATTGGAAAGCAGTTCACCGCGATGGAGGTAATGATGCTGGCCGAAGAAGGGAAGCTTTCTCTCGACGACAAGATCACAAAGTTCTTTTCCGACGCGCCCGCGGCGTGGGCTGGTATCACAATTCGCCATTTGCTAAACCACACTTCGGGGCTTGGCGACTATCCACCGGAAATTGAGCTGAAACGTGATTACACAGAGGAAGAGTTGCTCAGCTATTTCAAGAAGACGCCATTGGATTTCGAGCCAGGCACATCCTGGAATTACAGCAATGTCGGCTACGTCATGCTGGGCATCCTGATTCGCAAAGTCACCGGGAAATTTTATGGAGACTTTTTGCAGGAGAGGATCTTCAAGCCGTTGGGAATGACCACGGCGCGCGTGATTTCAGAGGCGGACATCGTTCCCAATCGCGCGGCCGGGTATCGATTGGTAAACGGCGCGTTTAAAAACCAGGAATGGGTTTCGCCCTCAACCAACTCTACGGCGGACGGCTCGCTCTATTTCTCGATTCTCGATCTGGCCCGGTGGGACGCGGCGCTTTACACGAACACGCCGCTCAAACAATCGAGTCTCAATCAGATGTGGGCGCAGACGACACTTCAGGATGGCCGGCGAAAACCTTACGGATTCGGTTGGCATACAAATGTTATTCACGGACGGCGCGTGGCATTTCACGGCGGCGCGTGGCAGGGATTCAAGTCGTCGATCATTCGTTTTCTCGACGACAAACTGACGATTATTTTTCTGGCGAATTCCTGGGACACAAACGACTTCAAACTGACCCGCGGATTAGCCGCGATTTTCTATCCCAAATTTGCGTTACCGGCAACTGAGCGGATCGCGGATCGCGAACCCCAAACCAGCGCGCTGGTCCGGCGCATCCTGAACATCGGACGCAGTATCGAACAGCGCGAACTATTCACACCTGAATTTCACTCAGAGCTTCTTAAAGGAAAAGCCCGCCAATTGGCTGCGAGCCTGGACTCGTTGAGCCTGCCCGTAGCTGTCATTCATCTCAGCGAGTTGGTTGGACGTCGCGATGAAGGTGAATTGCGCGTCTATCGCTATCTTTTGATCGATCTGGGAAAGACACTCTCATGCACGGTGAAGCTGACACGAGACAACAAGGTGGCCAGTATCGAATTGTCAGAAATGTGAGGGGAGTGCCCCAGTTAACAAAGTTCTTAACTAAACTTGTCACGGCGTTGTAAACTGCCTCCGCCACTCCCGACGAAAACTTAATCAAACCAGGAGGTGTTCCTTGAAAAGGAAACTCGTCTGCACGCGTCCGCTGTCATTCACCCGACGAATCGGGATACTCGCTACATTCGCCATCTTGCTGCTGCTTTCCGCCACAAATTCAATGGCGCAGGATCAGGCTACGATCCAGAAAGACTCAGTCCAGGTCGAGGCGTTCACACTCAACTCCTACAAAGGCGATTTCAAGACCTGGAGTTGGATTCCGCAAACAAAGTTTCGGGTGAATGGTCCGATTCCGAGCGGTAGCCAGCTCTTTGTGGAGTTCGCCGTGCCCGGCGCCCCCGCGTGGGTGAAGTACGACTGCAAAACGCAGGAGACCCAAAAGGGTTACTGGTGGGCGCCAGAGTGTGGCGGCCGCGACAGCATCCCTGAAGAGAAAGGCATTACTTACACCGGGCCGGTAAGCTTTGCAATCAAGATGCGTAACGAATTGACGGGCGGCGGCGACGTGACGCTTTTCACCGGCAAGATGAAAGTCGCAAAAGTGCATTCCGGCGAGGCCGGCCCCAATTTTGTGAACCACTTTGACTATTACGTCGATCAGGACTGGAACCTGCCGATTGGATACGTGTTCCTGGATCCGAACGACGGCGTGTACGGATGGAAAAGGCCAAAACTGGCTTTCGCTCTCTGGAAGCGCGGCGAAGTGCACGGATCATTCGAGCCGCATCTTTTCAAAGACGGAAAAGAAGTCGGCAAGATGATGTACGAAGGCCAGCCTGTCAGCGTGCCGAGTTGCGGCACCAGCGAGGTCGAGCACAACACTACTCATATTGCTAATGGACAATATGTCTGGACGAGAATGAAGTGCGAATTCTTCAGCGTGTTCGGCTGGAACAAAACGGATGAAAGTAACGACACGAAGTTCGGCCGGCTTCATGTACTCAGCGAGAACCCTGGTGAGTACGAAATGAAGATCCTTTACAAGGGCCGCCTCGTTCGTTCATTTAAATTTTCAGTCACGCCCGAAGGCAAGATCGTCGATAACGGCATCGCCACCAACAACAAACTCGGCAACGATCGTGTGATTGTGCCGGTGCAGGTGCTGGGTGACTCCGACGGCCCATGGGACAAGAACGCCTGGAAAACAGACGCGTTTTATGGAAATCCGTTGACCGGATTTACTGTCGGGCCGTAAGAAAATGTGGAGTGCGGCGACTTGTCGCCGCTTTCTATCAAAAGCGCTGACAAGTCAGCGCACTCCAAAAAATTCCGGAACCGGCCGGTTGATGAGGCGTTGAAGCATTACGGTCGCTTTCTGCTTTCTGAACGCCAAGTACCTGCAAGGAGAGTAATAATGATTCCACGAAGATTGCCGAGTTTCCTTCTGAGTTTCTCGTTCGTAGTCTCAGCCGGCCTCTTTTCGAGTGTCGCAGCTCAAACCACATTGTCCGGCGATTGGACCGCCAAACCATCCGGAAAAGACGAGTCCAGGATCAATCTGAACTTTGAACGCCAAAACGAAAAGGGCGGCAAGAACCAGATGGGCCAGACATTTGAGTACAGTCAGTTACAGGGACTGTCCCGCGAACAGGTGATCAGTGGCGGTCCGGTGCGATTCAGTCTGGTCCGTGAAGCCGGAACCATCCAGTGCGAGGGCAGTTTTCAGAATCAAAAAGGGACGGGCACGTTCCGGTTTACGGGCAGCCAGGCGTTTGTGGCGGCCATGAAAAGCCGCGGCTTTGATTTTGAAAAAGACACCGACAACAAGTTCGAGGGAAAACACGAGCCTGAGAACCGGTTGTTCGCGGCCACTACATTGAATGTAACCACCGCTCTGGCTGACGATCTTAAGTCAGCGGGGTTCACATTGGACGTCGGCGATCTTTTCAAGGCGGCGATCTTTAAGATCGATTCGGCCTTCATGCGCGAAATGAAAGCCACGGGCTTTCCGAATCTTGACATGGACGACCTGGTAAAAGCGCGCATCTTCCACATCGATGCCGAGTTTGTCAGGCAAGCCGCGCAGATGGGATTCGATAAGCAACCGTTTGAGCATCTGGTGAAGATGAGCATCTTCAAGATCACGCCTCAGTTCGTCGCCGGAGTGCGCGATGAAGGCCTGGCCGATCTTTCCATCGAAGAGATTGTGAAGCTCAAGATCTTTAACATCGATGCCGAGGCGATTCGCAAAGCGAAAGCTGAAGGCGTGCCGTTGAATGTGGAGCGGCTGGTTGAATGGCGTATCGGCGTCGGCCGCGGGTCTTCACGCCGAGTGATCTAGAAAAGCAACGTCCGCGAAGCGGACAGTTTGAAAATAGCCCAGCGATTTATCGCTGGGATAAAGAGCAGGTTTCAATTGAGAGTCCGTGAAGCGGACGACTGGAAGCTTCAAAAGCATCAGCCGTCCGTTTCACGGACTCGCTTCATTTAATGTTTCGGGTCCCACCGATAAATCGGTGGGCTATTTTCGGTCGTCCGCCACGCGGACTTGCCTACTCCATCTCCAATACCGACAAAATATTTCCGGCGGGATCTTTAAACCAGGCGATAGTGGGTCCGCCGTTGCGATGAATGCCTTTCGCATCGGTCTTGATCTCACCTTCGTACTGTTCGAACTCGACACCTTTCTTCTTCAATTCATCGACGGTCGCTTCGATATCATTAACCAGGAAGTTCAGCACTGTGAACGTTGCGGGCTCATGATTCGGTTTGCCATAGATGAAAACATCGGTCTTTCCGGGATGTAGTTCCAGGCCGTGCGGCGACTCTTTGACTTCCAATCCCAGCTTCTCGGCATAAAAGGCTTTTGCCTTCTGCAAATCATCGACGGAAAAACTCGCGAATACGTTTTTGGCTTCAAACATAAATTGCCTCCTGCACCTTCATACCTGATTGGTTTGTCCGGTTCATCCGCTTGCGCTTACATTTCTGTTCTTGATTTGTGGCTATCATGAGCACAGTTGAATTCATGAAATTTTCAGCTTATAACCTTCCGGATGCGCTTCCCCCGAACACTTCTTTGCAGCGTTCTGTTTGTTCTGGGAGGTGCCTCCACTCAATTAATCTTCGCCCAGAGTCCTTCACCCGATCGCTCAGTAATTGCCGCTTCGACTGTGCTTGATGGCAAGGGCCACGTCCTCACCAATACACGCATCGTGGTTGAAGGCGGAAAGATTGTCGCGATCAATCCGAAAGCAGGGCCGGTTGACTACGACCTGCGCGGGCTGACGGTCATGCCTGGTTGGATCGACGCGCACGTCCACATCAACTGGAGCTTCGACAAAGACGGCAAGAACCAAAACGCGGGCGGCACGACTCAGCAAGCACACCTCGCGGCGGTATCGAATGCCTGGCTAACGCTCATGGCCGGTTTCACCACCGTCCAGAGCATGGACTCAGCCGCGAGCCTGCGTGACGCGACGGCCAGAGGCGAACTGCCCGGCCCGCGAATACTCACGATCATCGAGCCGCTGGTGGGGCAGGGTGAAAAGACCGGCACTCCCGACGAGATTCGCGCTTACGTTCGTCGTCAGAAAGAAGCCGGCGCGGACTTGATCAAGATTTACGCGGCAGGCGGAATGACTTCCGGCGCGATGACCATGTCGCAGGAGCAATTGAACGCCGCGTGTGATGAAGCACGAAAGCAGGGACTGCGCACGCTGGTCCATGCTTACCGGGACGCGGTGCGCGCCGCCACGCTCGCGGGATGCACGCAGATCGAGCATGGTCTGGGCGCTTCTGATGACGATCTGAAGTTGATGGCTGAGAAGGGGACGTATCTTGATCCGCAGGGAGGGCTGTTGCTTAAGAATTACCTGTTGTTCAAAGACAGGTACGCCGGCACGCCTTTCTTTCCCAAAACAGTTGAAGGCTTTGCCGCGATGGAAAAAATCCTGCCGCTGGAGCACGACTTGATCCAGCGCGCGCGCAAGATCCCGGGCTTGAAGATTGTGTTTGGCACCGACGCAGTCGCCGGCGCGCATGGGCGTAATGCCGAAGAGTTCATCGATCGCGTGCGCGACTGTGGGGTAGATCCGATGGCCGCGATGGTGTCGGCAAATTCATTGGGGGCTGAGGCCGTGCGACTGGGCGATCAGATTGGTTCGATCGCGCCAGGCTTACAAGCAGACATAATCGCGCTCGATGGCGATCCCCTGACAGACATCACCGCGGTCCGGCGCGTAGTGTTTGTGATGAAAGGCGGTGTGGTTTATAAGAATACGCCGCGAGGCAGACGTCATTAACCTTTCTTGAACAGGAGAGAGACATGGCAGTTTATTCTGGTGTTCTCGACACACAACGACAGTCCAAAATGCGCGAGCGCATCTTTTACACTGGCATGGCCGTGGCTGTTTTGATCACGGTCTTTTTCGGCTTCTCGCGCACTTTTTATCTCAGGCCTTATTTCCAAACCCAGCCGCTAATAAAGTTGCTGATAGTCCATGGCGTGGTGTTCAGCTCATGGCTCGTTCTTTTTATTGTTCAGACCAGTCTCGTCGCTGCGCGCCGGATTCGAACTCACATGAGTCTGGGGATTGCGGGCGGAGTGATCGCCAGTCTGATGGTGATAATTGGAACGGTGACCGCCATTGTGCGGGCCAAGGGACCGTCGCCTATTCCTGGCGTCAATCCACTTTCGTTTCTCACGATTCCGCTGGGAGACATGCTGATATTCGCGATCCTGGTCGGCTCGGCTTTCTATTTCAGAAGGCGTGCTGATACGCACAAGCGGTTGATGCTGCTCGCCTCAATCTCGATTCTTCCCGCAGCCGTGGCGCGGCTGCCATTCAGATTCGTAGAAACCGGTGGACCATTGGTTTTCTACGGCCTTTCCGATCTTTTCATTATTCCTTGCCTGATCTTTGACCTGGTCACGCGGGGACGGCCTCATCGCGCCACGGTCATTGGAGGTGCGCTCATCGTCCTTACCCAGCCGCTGCGGCTGATGATCGGCGGCACCCAGGCGTGGCTCGCGTTTGCCACCTGGCTGACGTCCTGGGTGTGACGGTCAGATCGGGGAGCGGTAGCGGCCGGGTGAGCCGACAATCCAGTGCCAGCGCGAGATTTGCCCAATAGCCGATAAAATTTGCTCGAAGTAGTTTGCCGGTGTCGATTTCGCGCGACCCCGTTCGACTAACCTCTGAAAGGTTAAAAACCATTAAATCGTGATCTTGATGCCGGGAAAAGGTAACCCTATCCGGCGGTGATGGTGAGAAAATAGCACGACAAAAGGAGAGCGAAAGACTATGACAACGACAGCGAGTGCGAAGGGAACTACTGAGGGTCCCAAAGCTAAACAAAGGATCACGCCGATGCTGTGGTATGACACGCAGGCGGAAGAAGCCGCAAATTTCTACTGCTCGATATTCAAGAATTCCAAAATCAATAGTGTTGCGCGATACGGCGATACGGGCCCCGGTCCCAAGGGCCAGGTGATGGTGGTGGCTTTTGAGCTCGACGGCCAAGAGTTCACCGCACTCAATGGCGGTCCGATGTTCAAATTCACTGAAGCCATTTCGATGGTGGTGAACTGCGAGACTCAGGAAGAGATTGATACATATTGGGAGAAGCTTTCAGCCGGTGGCCAGGAGATTGAGTGTGGCTGGTTGAAGGACAAATATGGCCTGTGCTGGCAAATCACGCCGGCGATAATCAGTGAGTACTGGTCGAAAGGCGATCAGGAGCAACTGGATCGGGTGATGGCGGAAGTGATGAAGACCAAGAAATTCGACATCCAGAAGTTGAAGGATGCGTACGAAGGAAAGTAGCGTGGCGCGGGCGTCCCGCCCGTGATACTCGCGCGCAAGGATGCGCACGCCACAAACTGACTACGCCGGCATCTTCACACTCGGCATCAGCCGCATGATGATTCGCTGACGGCGCGCCACTCGTTTAGGATTTACCTGCGGGTTGAGGGCGTTAAGCGGCCCCGGAAGCATCGCCGAGAGAAAGGCGCCTTCGCGTGCGTTCAGGTTGGCGGCGGGTTTATGAAAATAGTATTGCGAGGCCGCTTCCGCGCCATACAACCCGTCGCCCCACTCGATCACGTTCAGATAGATTTCCAGGATGCGGCGTTTTGAAAGGCTGCGTTCCATGAAATAAGTGATGATGGCCTCCTGGCCTTTCCGCAGGAACGAGCGCTCGCTGGATAGATATAAATTCTTCGCGAGTTGCTGCGAGATGGTTGAACCTCCGCGTTTGAAATCAGGCATGTTCGGCAACCACGAATCGTTCTCGCCTTCGCGCTGCGCTTCTTTCTCAGCGTCCTTTTGCGCTTGATCCCACGCGCGTTGAATCGCGTCGTAATCAAAACCGTGATGCGTGGCAAAGTTCGAGTCTTCGCCTGCCAGTACCGCACGTTGCAGGTGCGGTGAAATCCGATCAAGCGGAACCCAAATCTGCACCCGCCGGGGTTCGATCCCACGACGTTGGGTCTGGCGCACGCGCGTTTCGATTAAGGAAGTAGTGGCCGGATTTTGCGTGCTGAGCGCCGAGACGCGCGGCAGCATGACGGCTTCAAACAAGACGAAACCGAGCGCCAGGCCGAGAAAGGCGTAGATGACGTATCTGATGATTCGGAACATCCTTGAAGAGAGTAAGGGGAAAGAGGGCGAGGGGTAAAGCGAAATGAGCAAAGCCCTGACAAGTCAGCGCACTCCATGTCGCTTGGCACTGAAATATCCGCTGTTTTCAGCCTTTACTTACCTGTTAGATGTAAATCGAACTCGACTGAGACCGGGACGGGAAGTCATCATGATGAAACGATCGACGCCAGCTTTCATAGGTCTACTGTTTTCAGCTGTTTGCTTTAGCGCGGCCTACGCGCAACCGGCCCGAAAACCTCCGGTGCTGCAACCGTCCGGCGCTCAGCCAGGCTTGCAGGATATGCAACCGGCGGCGGCCACGCAGCCGGCAGAGGTCGATGCGAACAGCGTCATTCGTGTCAGCACCAGTTTGATCACCGTTCCGGCCATTGTGATGGATCGCAATGGACGCTACGTGGCGAACCTGCGCCGCGACGACTTTCGTATTTTCGATAACGGGGTAGAGCAGGAACTGACCTACTTCGCTTCGGTCGAGAAACCTTTCACGGTGGCCCTGATGCTGGATGTGAGCGGCTCAACACAATCGCAGTTGGCCCAAATTCGAGCGGCCGCCAACACTTTCGTCGGCCGGCTGAGAAACAACGATCGTCTGATGGCGATTACTTTTGACGGCCGCATCAATGTCTTGACTGAGCCGGCGAGGGTTGCCGAGATTCGCCGTGGCAAACTTCTCATTCCGACGGTGACGGACGGCACGGTGCTTTACGATGCGGTTGATTTTGTCTGCAAACGAATGGCACAGATTCCCGGACGGAAGGCGATCGTGCTGATGAGTGACGGTGTCGATCAAAACAGCCGCACGACAATGAAGCAGACGCTCGTGGATATCGCCGAACAGGACGTGCTGTTTTATTCGGTGCAATACAACACACTGCCGCAACTGCCCGAGAGGCTCAGCCGGATTCCAAATGAAAAGGCTCGTAACAAAGTGAGGGAAAGGTTGTTGAAGGGTTATGCAGTGAGTGAGCCTTACCTGCGCAGTCTTGCGGAAAAGACCGGGGGCCGTTTCTATCGCGCCGATGACTTACGCGAGGTGGGGCCGGCTTTCGAAGCAATCACCTCAGAATTGGGCGTGCAATACAGCCTCGGCTACTATCCGAAATCAGAGTCCGCGGCGGGCGCCGAGCGCGCGATCAAAGTTAAGGTGCGTTTTCCGAACCTCGTCGTGCGCGCGCGGGACAGTTACACAACCGCGCC
>DATENS010000294.1:0-33135 GCA_035274925.1 Pyrinomonadaceae bacterium
CTTGCTGGTCCATTGAGCCGGTAATACCAAAAGACCCCGAGCCCCGAAACCAGGTTAAGCAGCAACGTCACTGTCCAGAAGTTTCGCGCCGGTCTGAGCCACGCCAGCATCCGATCATAGGGACTCAACGCGGTGACCGGCGACGTGGGCGCCGAGTTTTTTAGCGCGTGCTGCTTGTCGAAAGAAAAAACATACCAGCTCCAATAATGAAACACGACGACGAATTGAAAGATGAGCGGAAAAGCATAACCGGCATTGTTCGATCCCTTCAGAATTGTTTGCAGCCCGAAAAGACCGGCGACGAGCACCGCGATGCAAATCCACAGTTGAGTGTTTTGCTTCGGACGGAGAATCAACTTCCAAAGCACCACCAACGCCAATAACACGACCAGGAACAAACGCACATTTTCAAGCCATGCCGGATGCGGCAAAAGCGGCGGCGACGCCAGATGAAAAATAAACTGCGTTGCCTCGCCCGCGTCCTCGGCGCGGCCGATTCGCAGCCACAGACCGTCGAGATCGTTTCGCTCGGCTTTGAACGTTTGCCCGACGCGATGGCCTCCGGTCAAAAGCACCGGCACGTCGCCCTTCTCTAAACCGGGATTTGTCGATGATTCATTTAAGTAATGCGGACGGAAAATCAGATCGGACGCCTGTGGCCACTTCCGATCTCCGACCAACACTTCTCCGGAATTCGTCGAATCCGCGCGCGTCGCTTCTGTTACAAACGCGCGTAATCCGGCAGTGCGCGGCGCTTCGAGGAAGAAATAGAAATCACGTCCGCCGGAATTTGGGACTGGCTTAAAAGAGATCAGTGTCCAGTCATCAGCGGCGGCCACCTGCGAACCTTTGAACTCCGTGCGACGCAGATCGCTGCGAAAGAATTTTTGCTGCGGGACCAAAAGCATCAGCAGAATCGCCGGACCCACTCCGGCAATCGCATAGATAGGCGCGCTCCGGCGGTGCCGCGCGCGCGTTTGCAGGAAAACAAAAATCTCGTCGCGAAACGCGTGATAAAGAAAGTAGAGATAAATCAATCCGGTGATCGCAAAATTGTAGTGGACGATCCAGATCGCCAGGGTCGCCAGCGCCAGCATCGCGAACGCTTCGCGCGCGCGGGTCTCGCCGCGGATCACTCGGCCAAAATAAAAAATGAAGCCGAGAATGATATGCGGCCAGCCCATGGTCACAATCGCCATCTCGTAACCTTGCTCGCGCGCGAGCAAACCCGCCACGGCCAAAGTCAAAAAGGTCAGCGTGATCGTGAAAAACAGATTTCGCAGCGGCACGCTCAGCGAAGCCGGTGGCGACGCAGAAACGTTTTCGGCGATTGCAGCGGAACTCATCTCTTCCTGGAAGTTAATAATTCGCTCGTGAAAAACGCTGAGTTACTTACTACCAATCAGGCTCGACTGTCCAGCGGCAGACCGCTTTGCACCTTCTGTATTCTTTGCCCCTTTGCGTCAGAACATCCGGTTGAGGGTAGATTTCACGGAAAACCCCGAGAGAGGATCGGAAGCCGCAAAACGGATCACACCTCTCCCTGCCGGTCCGATTTTCGGTTATGATGGCCGACGAATTACCGCGGCGCTAGTCGACGATGCCTTCGCCAAAAACACAACCCGCGCGCGGGATGCGCGATTTTCTGCCCGCCGATGTCCGCAAGCGCGAATACGTCATCAGTGTGATCAAGGAGGTCTACGAGCGTTACGGATTTGAGCCGCTCGAGACTCCCGCCGTCGAAAACATCGAGACCCTGATGGGGAAGTACGGCGACGAAGGCAACCAACTCATCTTCAAGATTCTCAAGCGCGGCGAGCACGAGAAAACCGGCCAGGCCGATCTCGCGCTTCGCTATGACCTGACTGTGCCGCTCGCGCGCGTGGTGGCCCAGTATCAAAATGAGCTGCCAAAGTTTTTCAAGCGCTATCAGATCCAGCCGGTGTGGCGGGCCGATCGCCCCGCCCGCGGACGTTTTCGCGAGTTCTATCAGTGCGATGTCGACGTGCTTGGCTCGCGTTCGATGGTGGTGGAAGCGGAATTGATCGCTGCCGCGAGTGATGCGCTCTCCGCTTTGGGATTTGAAGACTTCACGATTCGTCTTAATCACCGGCAGGTGCTAACCGGGATGCTCGATCAAGCGGGCGTGTCCCGGGACAAACACGTCGACGCATTGACCGCGCTCGATAAGATGGACAAGACCGGGCCTGAAGGAGTCGCAAAGGAATTAAGCGACCGCGGCATCGGGAACGAATCCGCCGTCAGGCTGCTGCACTTTTTCGAGGGCCTGACTGGAATCCAACACGCGCTCGATCTAGTTGATCTCGCAGACGCCGGGACCGGGCGAGCTGCCTACAACGCGGACGTGCTTGGCCGGTTGGTGGAGTTCATCGGCTCACACGAAATCGGCGCCGGCGGCGTGGATGATTTGCGGCAAATTCTTCAGTTCACGAAAGGACGGACCGCTGAACGAATCAAGCTCGATCCTACGCTCGCACGCGGTTTGGCCTACTACACCGGCGCGATAATTGAAATCAACGTGGCCGATCTGCCGGGAAGCCTCGGCGGCGGAGGCCGCTATGACAATCTGGTCGGAATGTTTCTCGGGAAAGATGTTCCGGCGTGCGGCTTTTCGCTTGGACTGGAGCGCATCATTGTGGTTATGAGCGAGCGCGAAATGTTTTCAGATGTGCTGGTGTCGTCACCCGCAGATGTGATGGTTACGATTTGGGATGAAGGTTCAATCGGTGACTCAATGGCGCTGGCCGCGGAATTAAGAAGCACCGGGTTGCGCGTCGACCTCTATCCGGAAGCGGATAAGCTGGCGAAGCAATTCAAATACGCGTCCGCGCGTGGCATCCACTTCGTAGCGATTGCCGGCGATGAGGAACGGACGAAGGGCGAGGTAGCAATCAAAGATATGAAGACCGGTGAGCAGCGATCGGTGAGACGCGCAGAAGTCGCAATGAAGATTCGCGGCAATAGTTGAGCTTCAACCAGCCGGCGAAGGCGGCGGTATATCCGTAGCCCACGGCGCCAGCCGTGGGCAGGGATGCAAAACAGATTTTCCGAGCCCGCTTTAGCGGGCGGACTAAATGGCGTGCGATTCCTGTCGCCCCTACGGGGCTTCAAACAATTTTCTTGCGCTAAACCTACAGCTGGCGCTGTGGGCTACTATTATGCCGCCGGCTTCGCCGGCTTAATTTGATATCCATGACCACTCAACTCGCCCAACACTATCTCGACGACGCGCTGCAAACTTTTCGCGATTACAAAAAACTCGCGGAAGGCGCATTCACGCAGATCGGCGACGAAGACTTCTTCCGCACCATCGACCCGGAATCAAACAGTATCGCCGTCAACATCAAGCACATGGCCGGAAACATGCTATCTCGCTGGACTGATTTCCTGACCACCGACGGCGAAAAGCCGGAGCGCAATCGCGACCTGGAATTTGTGATGCTGCCGGAAACGACTCGCGAAGAAATGCTCGCCTATTGGGAAAAGGGCTGGCAGTGCGTCTTCAATGCAATCGAGCCCCTCACGCCCGACGATCTAATGCGCACCGTAACGATTCGCGGACAGGATCACACGGTGCTCCAGGCCATCAATCGCCAAATCGCCCACTATGCCTATCACGTGGCGCAGATTGTATATTTGGCTAAACACTTTAAGGCGAGTGACTGGCAGAGTTTGAGCGTCCCTAAAAACAAGTCGGCTGAGTTCAATGCGTATCTAGAGGACAAGACAAAAGCCGCGAAAGAGTAAGACGGGTTCAAACTAAGTTAGCGCCTTGGCGTGAAAATCATCTCTCGCAAAAGCGCCAAGCCGCAAGGACAACCGCAAAGATTTGAAAGGTGACAAAATGTTTCTCGGACTCAGGACTGCCAGCTATCGCGTTAACGACATCAACAAAGGAAAAGAGTGGTACAGCGCGGTACTGGGCTTTGGTCCCTACTTTGATCAGCCGTTCTATGTTGGTTTCAATGTCGCGGGTTACGAGCTTGGGTTGCAGCCGGTCGAAGATCAGGGCGGCGACAAGGCCGAAGGGTCAGTAGCGTTCTGGGGAGTCGACGATGCCGAGGCGGCCCTGCAACACCTCATCAATTTGGGTGCTGTGGTTCATGAGCCCGTACAGGACGTGGGCGAAGGAATAAAAGTCGCAACCGTCAAAGATCCCTTTGGCAACATTTTCGGGATCATCGAGAATCCAACCTTTGGAGTGCGCTAACTTGTCAGCGCTCTCACTTTGACCTCACTGCTCTGAGAGCTTCTGTGATGTTCCGATCTCTTCTCATTTGCGTCGCCTGCCTTTCCCTGGCACTCAACGCCGGCTCCCAAACGAAGACCTACCGCACGGCTGAAGATTTGCAGCGTGATATTACGTTCCTGCTGCTAGAAAAGAATATTGACGAAGTTACCAGCCAGTTGGCGCGCACAAAGGCCACGTCCAGCGACGCATTGCTTTACCGTCTGGCGATCTATAGCCGTGCCGGTCAGGAGTTGCGCGTGGGTCAGACGCTGGAGGCGTTGGCCAATGCACCCGACTGGCGTTGCCCCGCCGCGCCAGATCTGAAGTACATGATTAGAAACGTGCGCGACGATCTCGCCGGCGTGCGCTTTTACTATGAGCGCCTTTGCCCCGATGACACCGACGGCGCCGAGGCGTTTGTCAGGATTTGGGTAAGCCAGGGCGATCTAAAAGAGCTGGATCAGTGGCTCGCGTCTCGTGCGGCACAACGTGACGAATGGTTGATGTTGCAGCTCGGCGTGCGGAAAAAACTCGGCACCGCACGCGAAATACTCGATCGATTGGCGGCGGAAGTACGAGCAAATCCGGCTGACCGCCTGCGCCTCGAGCGTTACCTGCGGGCAAACAACTATGTTGAGAATCTGCAGGACGCGTCCTGGATCGCTGATGTAGTTGAGATGCACACGGCCACGGATTACTTCGAGCTGGGCGGGCGTCTGCGCTATTGCTGCCGGCCGGTGGCGGCTAAGCTGCTGGAAAAATCGCTCACCATCCCCTTCACCCCGGCCGACGCCAAAATGGTGAACCAGATGCTTTCTCGTGCCTCGTCGATCGGAATGCGCCCGGTTAACCCGGAAAAGCAACTGCGTTACTGGACGAAAAGAAGTCTGGCTGAAACCTATAACATGTTGAAGAGGCCGCTCGACGCTCAACCGATCATGGAAGAACTCGTGGCGATGAAAGGCGACGACATAATCCTCGAAGACGTCCACCAGATGGCGGGCGCAACGCAGGGCGCTTCAGGGCTTCGCGTGATCGAAACCGCAATTCTGCGCGATGAAGCAGCGCGACGCACGAGCGCAGACTACTGGCTGGAACGAGCCATGTATTACGACGGCCGCCAGGAATACGAGCGCGAACGCGAATCTTTCCGCGAGGGACTGATCGCCTTGTCAGAGAATCCGCGGAACGCGATGACTGATGCGGAGCGCCTTAAAGTTGTCAGTAGGTATGCTTTCTTTCTCGGCGACGATGATGACAATCGGCCCGAGCTCGAAAAGCTACTGCGGACCGAATTGGCTAACGCAAACCCGGAAAGCGATTACGCTTTTCAGATCGCTAGACTTATTACACAGAGCGAGCTGGATCTGGATGACTTGCGCGATGCCCTGTTGGCGCGACAACCGAAACTCCTGGCGAGGATGCTGGGCAGGCATGAAGAGTGGTCAAACGAGGAATCAGGTTTTATTGAAGATGTGGCTGACCGCGAGAGCGTCACACCCGACGAAAAAGACAAGATCTGGTCGGCGCTGGAATCGCTGGTCACCACTCCAGGCTCAACGCGCGCTTTTCGTCTGGCTGAAGCGATGGGGAACAGTAATGCCTGGCGCAGGGCAATTCCGTTGTTACGAGGATACGTAGAGCAGCGGCCGCTCAACCGGGAATGGGACTCGGATTCCTTTACGTATCTCCTCGATGCCTATCTAGAGACTGATGATTGGCAAAGTGCGGAAAAATACCTGTTCGCTCAAAAGGAAATCCTTTGGCGATCGATGCCGGGCGCGCTAACGCGAATGGCCATGATCGCCGCCCAGCGTGGCGCCCATAACGAGGCGATTCGTTTGTGGAAACTAAGCGCAAATATTGACCGGCGTAATATGCAAAGTCTATCGCTGCTGGCGCAGACCGGTGCCAAACCAAGGCTGATTGCCATGTATTCTCAGATGAAGAAGGACGATCCACAATCCGCAATACCTGATCGTGCGTTGCGGCTCTTGCAGTAATCCGCCAAACAAGTAAACATATCCCTCCATACGATCAGGAAACCAAATCCAGGAGTCTCGAAGACACAAACTGTGCAAGTCACTGCGTTGCATCACGTCAACGTAACCGTTCCCGCTGAGTTGGAAGTGGCAACGAAAGAATTCTACGGCGGCGTTCTCGGTCTTAGTCAACTTCCGAAACCCGCGACGTCGCGGCAGAGCGGCGCGTGGTATCAAATCGGCGAGACGCAGCTCCACTTGTCAGTCGATGATGAGCCGAGAGAGTCGAGTTCGCGTCACATTTGCTTCACGGTCGCGGACCTGGCTGAGGCCGAAGCAAGATTTCGCGCCGCGGGGATAGAAATAACTCCTGACCCGCGGCCGATGCCCGGCTCGCCAAGGTTCTATGTGCGCGACCCGGGAGGAAACCGGCTCGAAATTGTCCAACACAAATACGTTTAGGAACAAAATGTACCGGCTTCACATCCTCAGGCTGCTGTTGCTTCTCCTAATCCTGTTCTCACCTTCATTATTACTAAACGCAAGCGCCCAGACTTCACCCGACGCAGTGGACAAATCTCTGGCTTATCTCCGGAAGATTGATCCGGCGAAGGTAAGGACCGCTGATGAAGAAAAAGTGACGATTGAAATCGAGGCGGCGTGGGACACCATTCGCAAAGCGGGCGCTGACGGCCGCACGCGGCTGAAACAAGCGATCACCCAACCCGGTCAAAGTGATTATTTCAAACTGAATGGCGCAGCCCTGCTGTGGAGAATTGCGCGTCTTGAAGAAGCGGAAACCATCGCCTCAATCTGGCATTCAACGCGTCTGGAAGTTCACTCGAACTACGTGTTTTATTCGGCCTTCGAAGCAGCAATGACCCAGGACCCAAAGGCGCTGCCAATGATGGTCGAAGTGCTCGGCAATAAAAAGTTTATGGTGTACGTAGTACTCCACGCGATGACTGTGGACTGGCCGCTCAACATGCATTTTATCTGGGGAGTGTACGGCCCGAAGGGTTTGCCCGTCCTCTTCGACGTGTTGAAGAAATCTCAGGATCCAGTCGTGATGCAGTCGGCGATTTTTCTCTTCGCGAAAAACCCGTACCTGGAGGCTCTGCCAAGGATTAGAGAACTGGCGCGGCAAGGCGATCCTGACACGCGACGCGCAGCCATCTATGCGCTGGGACTCTTCGGTCATCCCGACGACTACGACTTTCTGATCTCGGGTCTAAAGTCTCCCGACGCTGAAGATCGTTTCTTTTACGCAATGGCTGTGTATGAATATGAGGATCTGCGTGCGGTTCCCCACTTGATCCCGCTGCTTAAGGACCGCGACCAAAAAGTCAGGCGCGAAGTCTTTGCCAACTTAACTCACCTGCTCACGTCGGAATCGGTTGATGCCCTGTTGCAGTACGCGCAACAATCGAGTGGCAGCGAAAAGTCCGACGTTGATAGCTATTTAAATTCCGAATTCAAAGAGTACGGCCTTCAGCTACCCGTTTATCTGAAGAAGTCTCCGGCAGAGAAAGCAGCTGCTATTCAAGCGATCCGCCGCAAACGCGAAGCTTCCAGGTTTGTTCTCAAGCCCGGCGAGAAGGGCTTTACTCACGAGCAGTTGGTTGCAGCCGCCCAGGATTGGAAGAAGAACCATCGCATGCCCGTACAAACCGCAAAGATTCTCTCAGGCGGGACCGCCAACGATATCGAGCTTTTGCTGGAAGCCAAAGCTGCGGTATTGTCGCGCCTCTCTGATGAATGCCTCTACGAAGCAGAGCGGATCGATACCGCAGTCAAGCGATTGAGCCGGAGCCGTTATCGAAAGGACGTAGGCATCACGGAACGAGTCGAAGCAAAATAATGAAGTTTATTAATCCCGAATCTCTTGGCGCGCCTCGCGGTTACGCAAACGGCGTATTGACTGAGGCCGGCGGCCGCCTTCTTTTCATCTCAGGCCAAATTGGCTGGAACGCCGAGCAGCAAATAGTGAGCGACGACCTGGTCGAGCAATTCGATCGGGCGCTGGCTAATGTCATCGCGGTAGTCGCGGAAGCCGGCGGAGCTGCGGATCAAATCGCCCGTCTTATTCTCTACGTGGTTGATAAGAAGGAATACCGCGAGCACACAAAAGAAATCGGCGAGCGCTATCGCGCGCGGATGGGCAAGCATTTTCCCGCGATGGTGCTGGTGGAAGTCGCGAGCTTGCTCGAGGATCGGGCCAGGATCGAGATTGAAGGAATCGCGGTGCTCAACGCATAAATGAAACGTTGTCCCACATGCAGCCGCGTTTATGACGACATGAGTCTGCGTTTCTGTTTTGACGACGGGACTGAGCTGGTCAACAAGGCGCCTGACGCGGGTCCTCCGCCAACCGCGATCATGTCCGGCTCCGTGGAAAGCCTGCCGCCAACTATTCCGGCGCCGCCGCGCACTCAAAGGTCAAATGAAGTTACCCTGCCAATGGCGCCAACTGCTGCCGGAAAAGCGAGGCGTGCCCTCCCCTGGCTGTTGGGCGCGGTTGCGTTGGTGTTAGTGCTTGGCGTGGCCGCGGTTCTCCTGCTAAAGCTCAAGAAACAACCTTTGGTCATGCATCTGGTGCTGCAAGTCGTGTCGTCAACACCGGATCGTGATGCCGCCGTTTCGCGATCGGTGGCGGTGATCACTAGTCGCCTCGATGCGCTGGGCGTTTCACGCTTTGAAGTTAAACCGGGCAACCCCGGGACCGGACAGATCGTGGTGAACCTTCCCGCGTTGAACGATCCAGAGCGTGTGAAAAAGATTATCAGCGCCTGGGGCAGGCTGGAGTTAACTCATGTCGTCGGTCCGCCCAGTCCTCAGGTTGTCCAAACCTTCACCAGTCGTGAAGCAGCCATTGCCTCTTTTGATAAAGCTGGAAGCATCCCGGAAAACCGGCGAGTTCTCGTTTATTCCGAGCGAGACGTCGAATCACAATTAAAGAAATGGGTGATAGTCGAATCCCCTTCTATCGTAGACGGCAGCGAATTACGAACTGCGAAGGCAGCACCAGCCGTGGGGAGGCCAAGAGAATATGAAATCCAATTCTCATTGAACCCAGCCGGCGCTCAGAAGTTTGGCGCGTGGACCGCGTCAAACATTAACGAATATCTGGGAATTGTGCTCGATGACGAGGTGAAATCAATTGCTTTTATCAAATCGCAGATCACAGATCAGGGCGTAATTTCCGGCCGCTTCACAAAGCAGTCCGCAGAAGACCTGGCACTCGTGCTGAATTCGGGCGCGCTGCCTGAGCGTCTCCAATTTCTTGAGGAGCGAGTGGACGCGAAGTAACAAGACAACTATGAAGACACCCAGGAGCTTTCTCTACGATCAGAAGGACGGCATTGGGACGATTACTCTGAATCGGCCTGACCGCCTCAACGCGATCACCTTCGAGGTTTACCACGAGCTCACCGCGTTCATGGCCGAACTACGCGAAGCCAAAGACGTGCGCGTGGTGGTGATCACCGGAGCCGGCCGCGCGTTCTGTTCGGGCGGTGACGTGCGTGACATCATCGGCGAGTTGCAGGGACGCGACGCCGAAGGATTGCTGGAGTTCACGCGGCTCACCTGCGAACTGATTCACAACATGCGCGCCCTTGCCAAACCGATCATTGCCAGCCTCAACGGCACAGTTGCCGGAGCGGGCGCGTGCATCGCACTGGCCTCTGACATTCGCATTGCCGCAGAAGAGGCTAAGATCGCTTTCATCTTTGTAAAAGTTGGGCTTGCGGGTACCGACATGGGGGCGACCTACCTGCTGCCACGCGTCGTGGGACTGGCCAAAGCGACTGAGCTATTGATGACGGGAGATTTCACCACGGCCGCGGAAGCCGAAAGAATCGGTCTCTATAATCGCGTCGTTCCGCGCGCTGAGCTTGAATCAGCGACGCGTGAGTTCGCTGAGAAACTGGCGAGCGGCCCTGCGCTCGGGATTGCCAAGACCAAAGAGATGCTGAATCGCGAAATGCACATGGGATTCGAAGCGGCGTTGGAGGTCGAAGCTGTGGCCCAGGCGCTCTGCATGCAGACGCCTGATTTCAAAGAGGCACACGCGGCCTTTATTGAGAAGCGGCCGGCAAAGTTCGAGTAATTTGGACTGCGCTTTGGAGTGCGCCGGCAGAGCGCAGCGGCGACGGCGCTTTGGAGCGCACAAAATGACTGCCCCGCAGACAATTTCATGGCCTCACGCTCCTCTTCACCAACTTTCAGCTCGCGGCACGTACATCGTTACGTCTGGAACCTATAAAAAAGCGCATCATTTCCGAAGCCGTGATCGCCTCGAGGTTCTTCATCGAGGGTTGCTCTCGGTGGCAACTGATTGTGGGTGGCGTTTGGAAGCTTGGGCAGTGTTCTCGAATCACTATCACTTTGTCGGTCATTCGCCTGATGCTGGTGCAGACAACCTTGGCCAAATGCTCGGCCTGTTGCACGAAAAAACCGCGAAGTGGATTAACCGCCTCGACAAAGCCTCAGGACGTGAGGTCTGGCATAATTTTTGGGAAACACGATTGACGCACAAGAATTCCTATCTTGCCAGGCTTAACTATGTGCACCAGAATCCTGTCAAACACGGCTTAGTGCTCGTCGCGAATCAGTACCCGTGGTGTTCCGCGGGCTGGTTTGAAAGAACGGCACGACCGGCGCAAGTAAGGACGATTTACGGTTTCAAGATTGATAAGCTTAAGGTTCTCGACGATTATGATGTCGCGAACGAGTGGTAGAAAGACAGAAATCCAAAGCGCCGTCGTCGCTTCGCTCTGCCGGCGCACTCCAAATGGACGCCTTCATTCAAACAACTCCATTCTTCTCTCGCGAACATCGTTCGCTCGCTGAGCGGGTAGCCGATTTTGCCGAGCGCGAGATCGAAGTGCGCGCCGGCGACGATGAGGGCGATGTCGATGAAGCTCTGCGCGGATATGTGACGCTGCTGGCGGAAAATGATCTGCTGAAATACGCGGTAGCTTCGCCCGGCGAACGATTCGATCTGAGAAGCTTTTGCATAATTCGCGAGACTCTTTCCTATTCATCGTCACTGGCTGACCTCGCGTTCGTGATGCAGGGATTGGGCACCTATGCAATCAGCCTGGCGGCGACGGAACATGTTCGCGACTTTTGGCTCGCGCGCGCGCGGAATGGCCAGGGGATCGCGGCGTTCGCCTTAACCGAGCCGGACGCCGGTTCCGATGTGGCCGGAATCAAGACTACAGCGACGAGGGAAGGCGATGAGTACATCCTCGACGGCCGCAAAAGATTCATCTCCAATGCCGGCGTCGCAGATTTCTACACACTGTTCGCACGCACCGGCACCCGCGACGACGGGCGGGCCGAGATTTCTGCGTTTGTAGTGTCCGCCCGCATGCAGGGATTTCACGTTGCGGAACGGACGGAGATGATTGCGCCGCACCCGATCGGCGAACTTGAATTCAGAAATTGCCGCGTGCCGGCCGAAGACATGATCGGCCGCCAGGGCGACGGTTTGAAGCTGTCACTGCAAACGCTGGATATGTTTCGCGCCAGCGTCGGCGCGGCGGCTTGCGGAATGGCCCGCCGGGCGCTGGATGAAAGTTTGCTGCACGCAAAATCCCGGCAACAGTTCGGCAAGCCGCTTTCTGGTCATCAGTTGATTCAGGAAAAACTTGCCGACATGTCTACTGAACTGGATGCCGCGCGCCTGCTCGTCTATCGTGCGGCATATTTGAAAGACGCGGGCGCGGACCCTTCAACGCTCGAAGCCAGCGAGGCGAAACTCTTCGCAACTGAAGCCGGCAGCCGCATCATCGATCAGGCCGTGCAAATTCACGGCGGCGCCGGACTGGTACGCGGCTCAGTTGTCGAGCGTCTCTATCGCGATGTACGCGCGCTGCGAATCTATGAAGGCACTTCTGAAATTCAAAAGCTCATAATCGCCAATCAACTCTTGAAAGAGTAAAATCTACGCTACACTCGATTGTTCATACGGAAATGCTTACTCAAGACACAACCCGTGAGGCGGAAGCAGTCTTGTTGGAGTTGCTGCGAAAGACCCCGGTGTGGAAGCGTCTGCAAATGGTTGATCAAATGCACGAGACGTTACGTCGTTTGTCGCTGGCAGACATACGGCGGACTTACCCTCACGCTGACGATTTGGAAATAAGGCGCCGCCTGGCGGCTCGCGTGTTGAGCCGGGTGGATATGATTGCTGCCTACGGATGGGATCCCGAGGTCGAGGGATACTAGGACAGCCAGACTCGCTATGACAACACCCACCGAGGTGGTAGTCGAAGTCGCCCTCGTTCTCGAACACCTGAGAATTCCCTATCTGATCGTGGGTTCCTTCGCCAGTTCAGCGCGCGGCATAACACGCGCCACCATGGATGCCGACATTGTCGCCCAAATAACGGAAGATCAAGTTCAGGATGTTGTCAAAGAGCTTTCGTCGAGGGACTACTACGTCGATGACCTGGCAGTGCGGCGCGCTATTATCAATGAACGAGCGTTCAATGCGATTCATCGGGACTCCGCGTTTAAGGTTGACATCTTCGTTCGCCGTGATGAGTTTTCAAAGAACCAACTAGAACGGAAGCTGGCAGAAAACATTCTGCCTGATTCTGACGCAGTTGTTTATATCGCCACCGCGGAAGACACGATCGTCGCTAAGCTCGTTTGGTTTCGCAAAGGCGGAGAATCCTCAGACCGTCAATGGTCTGATGTGCTTGGAGTGCTTAAGATTCAGCACGCAAGGCTCGACTATGAGTACATGCAACACTGGTGTGAACTATTAGGAGTAGCAGATCTCCTCAGCAAGGCGCTCGCTGAAGTATCACGATAAGCGGGCGAACGGGGGCCAAATCAAATTGCCAGACGATTTACCAAAACTTCCTGCGAACGCACCGCATCTCGCTCGCCGTCTTGGCCTGTTCGATGCCACCATGATCGTGATGGGCGGCATCATTGGCGCGGGCATCTTCACTAACCCTTCGGTGGTGGCGCAGAAAGTCCACACACCTTTCTTAATTCTTGGCGCGTGGGCCGCCGGCGGTTTGATTGCCCTCGCGGGAGCCTTTATCTATGCCGAGCTTTCCTCGCAAACCGCTGAGTCAGGAGGACAATACGTTTACCTGCGCGATGCGATGCATCCTCTCGTCGGATTCGTTTATGGCTGGAGCTTGCTGTTCGTGATTCAAACGGGCGGAATGGCCGCGGTCGCGCTCATCTTTGCCAACCATGCGTTCGAATTAGTCGGCATGGCGACCAACGAATTTCGCGCGGCCGTTCTGGCGTCGCTCGCGCTCGCGGTATTGACGGTCATCAACTGCATCGGCGTGCGAGCCGGAAGCATTACGCAAAATGTTTTCATGGTGCTGAAGCTCCTGGCGATCGCGGCTCTGGTGGTCATCGGTCTCACGGTCAGCGCGCCGGCAACGAATCCGGAAGCAACATCGAGCTTAGCGTCGCCCTCAACGTGGCAGTTGTTGGTTGCGTTTGGCGCGGCGCTGATTCCCGCGCAGTTCGCGTACGGCGGTTGGCAGACCGCCTGTTTCGTAGCCGGTGAAGTGCGCGAGCCACGCCGCAACTTGCCGCGCGGATTGTTGTTCGGCGTGTTGGGTGTAATCGTGGTTTACCTCTCGGTCAATTACGTTTGCGTTCACGCCCTCGGCGCGCAGGGACTTGCGCAAACAAAGACCCCGGCCTCTGCGGTAATGCGACTCGCTCTGGGCGAGAAAGGCGGACGCCTCCTGGCCGCAGGCATTGCCATTTCAACGATCGGCTTTTTGAGTCAGAGCATGTTGACGGCGCCGCGAGTTTATTTCGCCATGGCCGACGACAAACTCTTCTTCAAACGGCTTGCGTGGTTGAATCGCGCGCGCGTGCCGGCATTTGCGATCGCGCTCCAGGGAGCGCTGGCAATTGTGATTGCGCTGCTCGCGAGTCGTTTCGAACAGATTCTGAGTTACGTGGTGTCGGTGGATGTGGTTTTTTTCGCGCTCACGGCTGTGTGCGTGTTCATATTTCGCGCCCGAGGACGCGCCACAAACGATAGTTTCCGCATTCCGGGACATCCTTTTACCACGATCTTTTTTCTGGCCGCCTGTTGTGTCATAACGTTCAGCGTTATTTACAGCGAGCCACGCAACAGCGCCATTAGCTTCGGCATCATGCTCGCCGGCATTCCGGCGTATTTTATTTGGGCATTACGTGTCAGAACCGGGAGCGGTAGCGACCACTCAACATGAACACGCAATCATCCTACATGCATTGGGCCAAGACCCGGCCGAAAGTAAAATACGATTTGGCCTTGAGCGGCATCCTCAATCTGCCGTTTCCCGAGCTCGAGGCGACCATCGACGACGTAGATATAAACGGCGACAACTCGTACGGATACGGCCCGCTGGTTGATGCTCTCGCCGGCCACTGCCGCGTGCCGCGCGAATGCGTGGTCACGATCTCCGGCGGCACTTCGATGGCGAATCATCTGGCGATGGCCGCGGCGATCGAACATGGCGACGAAATTCTGGTGGAACAGCCTACCTATGAGCCTCTGCTCGCGCTCGCGCATTATTTCGGTTTGCAGGTCAATCGTTTTTCAAGATCATTTGAAAACCGCTTTCGGCTAGACACGAACGAGGTCGCACGGAAGATCACACCGCGCACGCGTCTGATCGTGCTGACCAACCTTCACAACCCGAGCAGCGCGCTAATTGACCAGAAGACGATGAGTCAGATCGGCGAGATGGCGCGCGCGGTCGGCGCACGCGTCCTGGTGGACGAGGTTTACCTGGAGGCGATGTTTGAAGCCGCTCCCGAATCATCCGTCCATCTGGGTCCACAGTTCATTGCGACCAGCAGCTTGACCAAGGGTTACGGTTTGAGCGGATTACGCTGCGGCTGGATTCTCGCTGAGCCCGAATTAGCGCGGCGCATGCGCCTGCTGCACGATATCTTTGGCGCCGTCGGCCCTCACCCGGCTGAAACGCTGAGCGTAGTCTCACTGGCAAAACTGCCAAAGTTTATCGCTCGTGCGAAATCGATTCTTGAGAGCAATCGCGCAGTGCTCAACGATTTTCTCGAGTCACGCGAAGAACTCACCTCGGCCCGCTCGGAATTCGGCACTACCTGTTTCCCGCGGCTTGAGAAAGGCAGTGTTGACGGCCTTTGGAAGCTGCTGAACGCGAAATACGAAACCACGTTCGTGCCCGGTCACTTCTTCGAATCGCCCCAACACATTCGCCTCGGCATGTGCGCTGAGCCGGAGTTGTTCACCGAAGGCGTGCGGCGTTTGGGCCAGGCGTTGGACGAATTGCGAGCATGAAAATCAACATCATCGGCGGCGGACCGGCGGGCTTGTACTTCGCCATCCTCATGAAGAAAGCCGACGCCGCGCACGACATTGCCATCTTTGAACGCAATGGCCCGGATGACACGTTTGGTTGGGGTGTGGTGTTTTCGGGAAAGACTCTCGCGAATCTGCGCGCGGCGGAAGAACTTTCGCACGGGGAGATCACTCGCGGCTTTGAGGCCTGGGACAATGTCGATGTAGTGCATCGCGACGAGAAGATTTCAATTCACGGTAACAGTTTTTCCGGAATCTCGCGGCTCGGATTACTGAAAATTCTGCAGCGCCGCTGTGAAGAATTACGAGTCGTGGTCAAGTTCCACGCCGAGATCTCGGACCTTGAATCACTGCGGGCAAACTGTGACTTGCTCCTGGGCGCTGACGGCGTCAACAGCACCGTCCGGCAGACTTACTCCGATCAATTCCAGCCCAACCTAAGCGTTCGCCCAAACAAATATATCTGGTACGGAACGAACCATTTGTTTCATGGCCTGACGCTGACGTTTCGCCAGAGCGATGCCGGCGTGTTCGCAGCCCATTCCTACAAGTTCAATCAAACCACCAGCACCTTCATCGTCGAATGCGACCCGCAGACGTGGGCCGGCGCCGGATTTGCAGAAATGTCCGACGAAGCCACTCGCGCATACCTGGCGCAAGTCTTCGCCAACGATCTGAAGGGTCATGCGCTGCTTTCGAACAATTCGAAATGGATTAATTTCCTGCTGGTGAAGAACGCGCGCTGGAGTCACGAAAACGTCCTGCTGCTCGGCGATGCGTTGCACACCGCACATTTCTCGATCGGCTCAGGCACAAAGCTGGCGATGGAAGACGCAATCGCCTTGAAAGCGAGCTTCGATTCGAATTCGGATGTGCGGGCTGCGCTGGAACATTTCGAAGCAGAGCGCCGGCCGGTGATCGAGGATTACCAGGCCGCTGCTCACGACAGCATGTTGTGGTTCGAGCATGCGCGGGATTACATGCACCTCACGCCGATAGAATTAGCTTACTCGCTGATGACGCGAAGTGGTCGAGTCGACGATGAGGCCTTGCGGCGGCGCGATCCCGAGTTTGTGGCGGCGTATGAGAGAAGAGGGTAATCCGCCGACTATTCCTTCCACCCCGGTGGTAACAATCGTCTCCTACCATCCGTTGCCATCGCGATTGCCGGCTCGTCTAGTTCCTTTCGATCCCACAGTTTACAGGTTACCTGCCGGTGCGCTTGATCGAGAGCTTCGCAATAGTTTGTATAAGTGCAGCGGCGCACTTCATCCCCACGTCCGAGCCTGACTTTGCGAAACCAATCAGGGTCCGCAAGGGCCTGACGCGCCATGCCAATCATGTCGGCGTCTTCGGCCTGCAGGATCGCTTCGGCTTGCGCAAAGGTGGTGATGCCGCCGGTGGCTACGATTGGAGTGGTGAAACCCGCGGAGTTTACCGCGCTCTTAATTTGGGCCACCAGCGGCACCGATCGGCCGAACGGCCCGCGCGAATCAGACAGCGTCGTCGGCATGCATTCATAGCCACTCTGGCCGGTGTAAGGATAAACCGCCTGGCCAACTTTGGGTTGTTCGGCGTCTTCGAACTTGCCGCCTTTTGAAATCGAAAGATAGTCGAACCCCGCTCGCGCGAACTCAACGCCGAAATAAATCGCGTCGTTAATTCGATTTCCGCCCGCGATGACTTCATCTCCCAAAAAACGCACGCCGACAATGTAGTCGTTGCCCACGCGCTCGCGCACGGCCCTAAAAACTTCGAGCGGAAGGCGCACGCGATTTTCGCGTGGACCACCATAGCCATCGTCTCGATCATTCAGCGCGCTGAGAAAGCCTGCCATGGTGTAGGCGTGCGCGTAATGCAACTCGACTCCGTCGAACCCGGCCTGGCGCGCGCGCTGAGCGGCATCGGCAAAAATTCTCGGCAGAACCTGTGGCAGCTCCTTCACATGTGGCAGATGCATGTCCGTGACACGCTCGCGATAGCCGAAACGAAGTGATTCGAGTTCGCGTTCGCTGAGCACGGCCGCGACTACCTCATCCGGCGCTGTGACGAGGAAGCTGCGCACTACGTCCTCATCAGCTTCCAGCCACACGGGCTCGCCGGTCAGCTTCGCCAATGCCTGCCGATGCCGATCACTTATTTCAAGGAAGCGCTGAAAATATTTTGCCGGATCCGGCCGGCGTTTGACGGCGAGAAAATCGATGATCTGAATGAAGAGTTTCGTTTTTCCGGCGCTTGCCTCGCGCACAGTCTCGACCAGCTTCTTCAGTCCGGGAAGAAATCGATCATGCCCGATGCGCAGGAGCGGACCGCTGGGAATGTCGCGCACTCCGGTGGCTTCCACTACAAGCGCTGCCGGCCGGCCTTCAGCGAAGCGCCGGTACCAATCGAGATTGTCCTCGGTGACTTGTCCGTCTTCAGTCGCGCGCCACGGCACCATTGCCGGCACCCACGTGCGGTGTTCGAGGGTGAGCGGGCCGATGCGAATCGGCTGAAACAGAAGAGACTGTTCAGCTTCCTCCGCAGTAGGCCAGCGTGTTTCCGGAATAGAGTGCTTGATGGGGTTAGCGAACTTCCACATTTGCGCGAGCACTTTAGCACGGAAAGTTTGGAGTGCGACGACTCGTCGCCGCTTTCGATTGAGCGGGTTAAAGCGGTGACAAGTCACCGCACTCCAAACATTATTGTGATAAATTAATCGCAACGAAACGGAGCTATTTCTTGACCGACCAACTTCTCAAGTGGCGTTCTGAATTCCCTATTCTGGACAAGACGGTCTATCTGATCTCGCACAGCCTCGGAGCAATGCCGCGAGCCACCTACGATCGTCTGCATAATTACGCCGAGGCCTGGGCCACGCGCGGCGTTCGTGCCTGGGCCGAAGGCTGGTGGGAAATGCCGGTCACGACCGGCAACGAGCTGGCCCGCATCATCGGCGCCGATCCAAACACAGTGGTGATGCACCAGAATGTCTCGATTTGCCAGTCACTGATTCTTTCCTGCTTTCTGCCACAGGCCAATTCAGAGCGAAACAAGATTGTCTATGACGAGCTCAACTTTCCCTCGGTGATGTACGTGTACGAAGCGCACGCTCGGGCGCACGGCATGCGCATCGAGACCGTCAAGTCAGACGACGGCATCACGGTCCCGCTGGAAAGACTGTTGGCCGCCATCGACGAAGAAACTTTGCTCGTGCCAATTTCACATGTGCTTTTCAAGAGCGCATTTCTGCAAGACGCAAAGGCGATCACTGAGCGAGCTCATGAAGTCGGCGCCAGCGTGGTGCTCGACTGCTATCAATCGGCCGGCACCGTGCCTTTCAGCGTGAAGGATCTCAAAGTGGATTTCGCGACGGGCGGTTCGGTGAAGTGGCTTTGCGGTGGTCCGGGCGCCGGATATCTCTACGTGCGCCCCGATTTGATCGATCACCTCGAGCCAAAGACTACCGGCTGGATGGCGCATGAACATCCGTTCGCGTTCGAGACCGAGATGCAATACGCGCCTAACATCATGCGCTTTCTGCACGGGTCGCCGGCGATTCCGGCTTTATACGCTGCGCAGTCCGGCTACCGCATCATCAACGAAATCGGAGTGTCGCAGATTCGAGAGAAGAGCGTGCGCCAGACTCAAAAACTGATCGCGTTAGCCGAAGAAGCCGGTTTTCGCGTTACCAGTCCACCTGATCCAGCCCAGCGCGGCGGCACCATCACGGTTTGGGACGACAACGCGGCCGCGATCACGACAGAGTTGGTGCGGCGTGAGTTCATCGTCGATTATCGCCCGGGCGCGGGGGTGCGCATTTCACCGCATTTTTACACGACAGACGAAGAGCTTGAGTTAGTGATCACCGAAATGAAGAAGATTCGCGACGGGCGCGAATACGAAAGTGAAAAGGCGGGGGCAGCTTTTTAATTTGGAGTTTCCCGCTCCCAAAGGGAGAGGGAGAAAACGCACTCCAAAAATCGTCATGAAAGTATTTCTTGAATCCCCTAACCTGCTGGAAACGATCATCGCTGAGGGCGAAAAGAACAGCACCGCAGCGCGTGCACTCGTGGGCCAACTCAACGAATCTCAACTGAACTGGAAACCGGCGCCCGAGAAATGGAGTATCGCGCAATGCCTGGACCATCTCGCGGTTACTTCGCATGGGTTCGATTCATACTTCACTAAAGCGCTCGCGCGGGGCCGCACGAAATGGCCGGTCACCTCACCACCAAAATATCGCCCCAGCTTTATAGGTGGTTGGCTAATCAAGCAGGTCGAACCGGTGACAGGCCGCAACCTGCCGGCGCCGAAAGTCTTTCGCCCGTCATCTTCGAACATCGAAAACGCCCTCGAGAAATTCCTCGCCCAGCAGGAAACATTCCTTCAGTTCGTGCGCGCTACAGAGGGCACTGACTTCAACAAGACTCGCCTGCGTTCGCCGGTCACGCCGTTGATGCGTTACAGTCTGGCAGACGCATTCGTGGTCACGGTCGTTCACGGCCAGAGACATCTCGCCCAGGCGCGGCGGGTGCGCGACACTCCGGGCTTTCCCAACTGACTCGTCATGTCTAACGAATACGGCAAGAACGCTCCGCTTTCTTATACCAAGTACCTGCGCGTCTCTGAGCTGATTGATTTGCAGACGTGCCTGTCCACGCCGGCGCACCACGACGAGCTGCTTTTCATCACGGTCCATCAGGCGTACGAACTTTGGTTTAAGCAGATCCTCCACGAGATTGATGCGGCCATTGAGTTGATGAATAAAGACCGCACGGCTGAAGCGGCGCTGGCCATGCATCGCGTAGTGGAAATTGAAAAGCTGCTGATTAATCAAATTCACATTCTAGAGACGATGACTCCGATCGGTTTTCTTGGTTTTCGCGACGAGCTGAACCCGGCCAGCGGTTTTCAGTCGATGCAGTTTCGCGAGATCGAGTTTTCGTCCGGTCTCAAGGACGAACGGATTCAAAAAGAATTTGCCGGTGATGACTTTGCGAATTCGCGGCTGCAGGCACGAATGAAGGCGCCTTCGCTGGGCGATGCTTTTTTTGCTCTGCTAAGCCGTCGCGGCTTCGATTCGCCGGCTGCGGATCTTTCAGCTAATGCGGAGGATAGGAAGGCTAGCAATCATAAGCGCGTGAGCGCGGTAGTCGAAATCCTCACGCACCCGGAGAAGCTGTACAAGGAATACCAGCTCTCAGAAGCGCTGTTGGAACACGACGAGCATTTTTCGCTTTGGCGGTCTCACCACATCAAGATGGTCGAGCGCATGGTCGGCACCAAACGCGGCACGGGCGGATCGGAAGGCGTGGGCTATCTGCGCACGACGCTCGACAAAAAGTTCTTTCCCGAATTGTGGGAAGCTCGCACTCACCTTAGCTCGCAACACGGCGATGTTGGATGTCCGTTCGCCAAGACCTGACACACTCAGGTCACTTCAAACAGACATGAGAAGACTAGTCCTTAACGCCATTACGATCGCTCTGCTGGTAAGCGCCTCGCAAGCGCAGAAGCTCGCCGAACCAAAGCTTACGCCCACGGCGTCGACCTCCAGTCAGGATCAATTGATTCGCGAAGGCGTTGCTTTACATGATCGGAAGGACTATGACGGCGCCATTAGCCGTTACGAACAGGTGTTGAAGGAAAACCCCGATAATGTGCTCGCACTCTACGAAATGTCTTTCTCGTATTTTGAAAAGAAGGACTATCGGAAGAGTCTGGAAATAGCTTACCGGGTTGCCCAGTACAAATCTGAGATATTGCCGCGCGTGTATGTTCAGATTGGCAATGCCTTCGACTTACTTGATGAGCCCAAGAAGGCAATCGAAACATACAAAGCCGGAATTAAACTGTTTCCTTCGGATTTTCTCATTCACTACAATCTGGCGCTCACGTATTACAAACTAGGGGACCATGAAGCGGCGCTCGCCGCAGTAAAGAAATCAGCAGGCCTCAATCCGAATCACCCCAGCAGCCACCTGCTGCTAGCCACACTGTTTGATCGGGGTTCTTACACAACACCTGCTTTGTTGGCCGCCTGCCGCTTCCTGGTGCTCGAACCTGCCTCGCCGCGCTCTGCGTCCGCCCTGGAGCTCGTGAAAAGGAAGATGCAGGGTGGAGTTTCTCAGGGTAAGGACGAAAATACTATTAACATCATGATCGACACTTCCGCCAAGAAAGATGAGGGCGATTTTGGCGCCATCGATATGGTTATCGGCTTGGCAAAAGCTGCGGAAAGACTGGAGAAGAACAAGGGCAAAACGCCCATGCAATTGATGGTTGGCAGTTTTGAAACGCTCTTAGCGATCCTCGGCGAACAGAAAGGTGACCGCTCGAAGTTCACCTGGAAATACTACGTTCCCTATTTTGCCGAAATGAAGAAGCTCGGCCACGTCGAGGCGTTCGTCTTCTTTACCAATCGCCGAAGCACTGATCCGGAAGTCAGCGAGTGGCTCCTCCGCAACCAGGGAAAGGTGCAGTCATTCCTGGCCTGGTCAAAGGCCTACGCATGGCCAAAGATGGACTGATCCATGAGCGACGTTCAATTCCCCGAACGCTTCAACATGTCCGATTACTTCCTCTATCACAATGTGGAGGAAGGGCGCGAAAACAAAACCTGTCTCTACTTCAGGGATCAAACCTACACCTACGGTGAGGCGGCGAGGATGTCGAATCGCACCGCCAATGCCCTGCGCGAGCTCGGCGTCGAGATGGAAGACCGAGTGCTAATCGTTCTTCCTGATTGTCCCGAGTTTGTCTGGGCCTGGTTCGGAGCCGCGCGTATCGGCGCGGTGATCACGATGGTCAATCCCCTGCTGCCGGCGGATGACTATCGCTACTATCTCGAGTACACACGCGCGCGCGTGGCGATCATTCACGAATCGTTTCTCGCGCCCTTCGCGGAAGCCGTGCAGGATTCCCAGTATCTTCGCGCTGTGCTGGTGGTGCGTAACGAAGGCGGCATGAATGAAGAACAGACCAGCCCCACCCACTGCCGCGTAAAGTTTCTTCTGTTCGGCGAAACGATCGATTCCCAGTCCGAGGCCTGCCACCCCGCCGACACACACCGCGATGACATTGCTATCTGGTTGTTCACTTCCGGCTCAACCGGCCATCCGAAAGGCGCGGTGCATTTGCAGCACGATCTGCCTTACAACACCGAAGTCTTTGCGCGGCGCACGATGGGAGTGAATGAAGACGACCTGACCGTGTCCGTACCAAAGTTGTTCTTCGGCTACGCGACGGGCACGAATCTGCTGTTTCCATTCGCGGTCGGAGGCGCCACGGCACTTTTTTCAGAACGTTCGACTCCGGAAAAACTTTTCGAAGTGATCGAACGCTATCGTCCGACCATTCTCACCACCGTTCCGACGATGATTAATGGAATGCTCAACGCGGAAAACCCGGGCGCGCATGACTTGTCGAGCATCCGGTTCTGTTATTCGGCGGGCGAGGCACTGCCGGTTGAGCTTTATCATCGCTGGAAGGAAACCTTCGCCGTCGAGATTTGCGACGGCATTGGCTCGGCGGAAATGTTTCACATCTACATCACCAACCGGCCCGGGGATGTGAAACCGGGAAGCTTGGGAAAAATTGTCGAAGGCTACCAGGCAAAGATTGTCGATGCCGAAGGCGCTGAAGTCGCGACCGGCGGGATGGGCACGCTCAGGATCAAAGGCGACTCAGCCGCGTTGTGTTACTGGAATGCGCACGAGAAGTCGAAAGAGACTTTTGCCGGTGATTGGTGCACCAGCGGCGATCAGTTTCACGTCGACGCCGACGGGTACTACTGGTATCACGGCCGCACTGACGACATGCTGAAAGTGGGCGGGGTGTTCGTTGCGCCTTCCGAAATCGAGAATTGCCTGCTGCAACACGAGGCGGTGCTTGAATGCGCGGTGATCGGTCACGACGACGGCGATGGTTTGGTTAAGCCAAAGGCCTTCATTGTGTCGCGTGAAGGCGCCGAGCCGAACGAAGAACTTGCTGAACAGATAAAGCAGTTCGTGAAAGCAAAACTGGCCCTTTACAAGTATCCTCGCTGGATTGAATTTGTTAGCTCGCTACCAAAAAACGACCGCGGCAAGATAGACCGCAAGCTCCTCAAGGATCGCTAATCTCTCTGGCCTTCTCACAAGACCGGCCTCGGCGATCGACCTGTCATTGATAAATTCTCTTACTTGACTTGGGCGATACGATCGCTTGGGAAGTTATCCGTGCTTCTTGGGGAGGGTTATACAAATACTCTGCGAACTACTTACTCGGTTTAGGCTTCGCCGACGCTGGTATAAACGCAGAAATAACTTGACTTAGTAAGATTAGCGCACATACTTACGCGCATTACCGGCTACCTGCCGCCCACATCAACGGATGTCTCCGACAGTCAGCCTCCCAATCACCACCTCCGATGGCTCGAAGGAGTAATCGATGCGACCCCCCAAAAAACTTGTTGTGTGTGTAGTCATAGGCATGTCGATTGGCTTTATTGTCTGGCTTGCCTTGTTGCAGCCTATGACTAGCGCTTCTCAGGAGAAGACGGCAAAGCGGCCGCTGCTCACCGAACTGCCGAAAATCAAAAACTGCACGGAACATATCAAGCTAATCAAGGCGCAATTGGTTTATCAAGGTGAGTTGCAGGCTGCAGCTTTAGAAGTTGAGAATGAAGCTTACATTGGTGTTGTTTCAATTTCTGTTGAGCAACTGGCCAATAGAGAAAGGCACTCGGTCGTACCGAGTGGATTTACCCCAGACCAGCCTCCTCAGATTGTAATTCCCCCTGGTGAAAGAATGACGATAACTCTGGGGTATCTCAGTACGAAGGCACCGATTCGAATCGGTGGTGTGATGTTCGCTGACGGTACGGAAGAAGGTTGTGATTCTTCGCTAAAATCCATGCGCGAGCTAAAGGACTTCCATACGAGGAAAGGAGGTCCCGAAAAATGAAAAGATTTTTTGTTGCGTTAACCGTTATCTTCGTTAGCGCATCAGCGACGATAACAATACTTGCCGCATGTGGCTCTTCGTTCCAACCAACCGAGCCTAACGCGTCGAATGTCTCATTCTATGGAACACAGTGCAGTGTTGGCGGCTTTGGAAAGACACATACGTGGCATTTGTTTTATACGGACGGACATGAAACGCCAGCCTTCCCGGTTAGCGCCGCTGGTAATTGTGATAATCCGCCCCAAATTGCCTGCTATCCAGGTTTTGGCACTCCGGTTTGGGTCGGCGCCAACAAGAACCGCTTCAACGAAGTAACGCACGCACCCATGTATGTATCCGGCCAAGGGTGCGGTTACCAGTCTGCTGGAACCAATCATCCAATTGATTACTACTGCCACGCTAGTGAAGCGGAAGATGAAGAGACATGTAGCGCGAACCAATGGCACTGGAACTTTACGAATAGCACTTGCCAGGAGATTCTTCCGCCGGGAGGGGGCGAGGGATGTGACCCGATAGAAGCAGCTGATTGTATTGCACAGCAAAGCGGTTGGGCCTACGACTGGACTACTTGTACGTGTATCGGCGACAGCCAGTGTCAGGGTTCCCCAATTCTGGTAGATGTTAGTGGTGATGGCTTTAATCTGACTGACAGTGGCAACGGCGTGACCTTTGACCTCCAAGGCGACGGCCAACCGGAAAGATGGTCGTGGACGGTCGCAAACTCAGATGACGCGTGGTTGGCACTTGACCGAAACGGCAACGGCACAATCGATAATGGCGAAGAGCTTTTCGGCAACTACACACCACAAACGGCGGCGCCTGAACAGAATGGTTTTCTCGCTCTTGCCGAATACGACAAACTAACTCATGGCGGTAATGAAGACAAAGTTGTAGATACCAGAGATACAATTTTCCCATCGCTAAGACTCTGGCAGGATACTAATCACAATGGTGTCTCTGAACTTTCAGAACTGCACACACTAACTGAGCTTGGCATTGATTCGATTGCCCTCGACTACAAAGAATCAAAACGCACGGACCAATATGGCAATCGGTTCAGATACCGAGCCAAGGTCGACGATGCTCAACATTCACACGCCGGTCGGTGGGCTTGGGACGTCTTCCTGCTTGGTAATTAGAACTCTCAGATCTCAACTGTGAGAGATGGCGAGGCGGATGAGAGTCCATCGCCGCCTTCTTTTCGCCTGAAAACACCAGAAATATGCCTTTTTCCGCCGAAGCCGTGGAAATGGATACTTACTAATCATTTCCTTTCCACAAGAGTCGACGAAGGCTCATACGGAGGAGAAGACATTACGTGCGAAAGCTTATCTTCATTTTTGCGGCTGCCATCATGGTTGCGTTGCCCCACGCGGCCAAGGCGGACGTGATCACCTTTTACGCACCGGCTACCGCGCCCAATTCAGGCAGTGGCGGTCCCAAACAAGTCGATCTCGATCACCACAGTGCCTACACCTGGCGCATGGGCGGCGTGAGCCTGGACGGACAGAACATCACCAGCGCCACACTTACTTTCCGCAACATCAGCAACTGGGACAATAATCCCAACATGCTGTTTATTCACCTGCTGGATACGGCCAGGAACGGCGGCATCGCTAGTTTTACCGATGCGACCGGAACTCCGGTTCCTTCTTCGCAAATACGAGACAACTTTGCCGGGGCACTCTATAACACTAATCCGCTGGTGGCGGCAGGAACCGGCAACACTTTTCTAACGCAGCAGTCGTTTACGATGACCCCGCGAGATTTTGTGTACACGTTCACGGCTGACCAACTACAAATCCTCAGCTCGTACTTCATGAACGGCGGCGACATCGCGTTTGGTTTCGATCCGGATTGCCACTTCTGGAATAACGGAATTACTTTTACGCTCAACACGTGCCCTAATCCTGTGCCTGAACCGGCCACGCTGGCGTTGCTGGGAAGTGGGCTGGGTGGGCTCTACCTGCGACGGCGGCAGCAAAAGCGAAAAGCGGCCGCACTGAACAACTGAAATTCGCTCGCGATTTGTCACAAAGAAGAAAGCCGCGGAGAGAAATTCTCCGCGGCTTTTTTTGTATTGTTAGCCCTCTCCCAAAGGGAGAGGGAAACTGCTCTATCGCAGTCTTCCTTCCAAATTGTAATCACGAAGCCGACGATACAATGTTGACGGCGAGATGCCCAGCATCTCAGCCGCCTTGCCTCGATGCCAGCCCGTCTGTTCCAGGGCCGCGATAATCTGCTGCTTCTCAACATCGCGCAGGGAACCAGCAGCCGACGATCCGCCCGCATCTGTCTGGCTCGCACCGGCCGGAGCAGGTATCGACACGAACGGCACGGCGCCGTTGGTGCGGCCGGCCACTTCCGGCGGCAATTCGTTCACCGTGATTCGCCCATCATTCGCCAGCAGCACCGCGCGCTCTAAACAGTTGCGAAGCTGACGCACGTTTCCGGGCCAACCATACGAGCGCAACTTCTCCATTACTTCCGGCCCGATTGATGGCGCGTTACCTCCGGCCAATTGCTTCAGGACGTGCTGGGTCAGCGGCTCGACATCTTCGGGACGCTCACGCAGCGGTATCAGATGAATCTGAAAACTATTGATGCGATAAAGCAGGTCAGCCCGAAACGATCCGTCGTTGACCACTGTGTCCAGGTTCCGGTTGGTGGCCGCCACGATACGTACGTTGACTTCGACTTTGCGCACGCCGCCGACGCGGAAAAACGTTCGTGTTTCAATTGCCCGCAGGAGTTTTGCTTGCAGGCTCGCCGGCAGCTCAGTCACTTCGTCAAGAAAAAGTGTGCCGCCATCGGCCAATTCGATAAGTCCGAGCTTGCGGGCCTTTGCGCCTGAGAAGGCGCCCGCTTCGTAGCCAAACAATTCCGACTCAAGCAGTGATTCCTGAAACGCCGCGCAGTTCAAATCGATGAACGATCCGTTCGCGCGAGTCGACAAACGATGAATGGCTTGCGCGATCAATTCCTTGCCCGTGCCCGACTCGCCGGTAATCAAAACTGACGCATCAGAGGGCGCCACGCGCTCAACCAGCCGAATCGCTTCGGCCATGGCGCGGGATTCGCTGACAATTTCCGGCAATGCTGACTTGCGTTCGATCTGCGCCCGCAGCCGCTGATTGTCCACGCGCAGGTTTCGCTTTTCCGCCGCCTGGCGCACGCGCACGTCGAGCTCGTTAATGCTGTAAGGCTTGGTGAGATAATCGTAAGCACCGATGCGCATCGCTTCGACAGCGGTTTCAATCGTGCCCTGGCCGGTGAGCATGATTACTTCGGGCGGGTTTGGTCTTTCATGAACGCGGCGGAGCAATTCCATTCCGTCCATGCGCGGCATGTTGATGTCGCAAAGGAGCACGTCCACATTGCTTTCTTCGAGCTTGCGCAAAGCGGCTTCGCCATCGGGCGCAACGTGCACGCGATAGCCCAGCCGTTGCAGTTCTTTCTGCAACACGAGACGAAGGTTAGCCTCGTCTTCGGCTATTAATAATCTGGCGTCGCGTTGTTCGTTCACAGTTTGATGACTCCGCACTTTGAGCAACGGACTGGGTATCCGTTAGTCTAATTCGCTCGCTATGGGCAGCGAGATGGTGAAAGTTGTTCCCACCCCCACGTTTGACCGGACATCGAGGCGGCCACCGTGCTCAGATACAATACCATAACAAACCGCGAGCCCCAGCCCGGTGCCGCGGCCCACATCTTTAGTGGTGAAGAAGGGATCAAAAATCTTGGCGAGATTCTCTGGTGAGATGCCGACGCCCGTGTCCTTAATCTCGACGGTGGCTTGACCGCCGGACTTAGTTGCGCGCAGCGTCAGCACGCCGCCTTCAGGCATCGCGTCGATGGCGTTGGTCGCCAGCGCTACCACTGCCTGCTGCAATTGGCCTTCATCGCCCAGTACGAGAGGAAAATCAGTAGCGGTTTCGACTTCGATCTGAATGTTGTCGCCGCGGTTCTGGTGAGTCACCAGCCGGGCAGTCGTCTTGATCAGTTCGGCCAGGTTTATCGGCACGCGATTGCCGGCCCGGAGGCGGCTGAAGTCGAGCAGCCCGTTCGTGATGTTCTTGCAGCGAAAAGCTTCGTCGCGAATTAGCCCGAGATATTCGCGCAAGTCCTGAGCGTCCGCCGAATCGCCAAAGGCGCCTTCCTCAATACGTTTTTCCAAAGACTCTGCGCATGCGGCGATTGTCGCCAGCGGATTGTTGATTTCGTGAACCACCCCGGCAGCCAGCTTTCCTACGGCGGCAAGTTTTTCGGCGCGGGCGACGGCGCGGTCTGATTTCACGCGGGCGGTGATGTTTTCGCCGACAGTGATTACGTGCGACACGTCATCCTGATCGGCTGCCCGCATCGGAATCTTGCTGATGAGCCAGTGATTGGTCTCGCCTGAGCTGGTCACCGTTTCCTGCTCGATGCGTTGAATCTCGCCTGAGTCGAATACTTTCCGGAATTCATTCTCGAGCAATTCCCTGCTCTGCTTGGTCAGCACATCGAAAATGTCGCGGCCCAAAACTTCACCGCGCGGCATACCCAGCTCGCCCAATTCACGATTCCGGTTCCACGCGACGATGCGGTTTTCGCGATCGATGGCGTAGAGCGATACCGGCAGGCTGTCGATAATCGCTTCAGTGAGACGCTGATGCATTTCGGCTTCGACGGTGCGGCGGTCTACTTCTTCGGCCAGCGTCGCTGCTGATTCGCGCGCCGCAAGGTAAAGAAACGAGATGTGTGCCGCGAGGGCGGCCTGCTGCGCAGCGGCATCAACCAGGCGGCACTCGGTTTCGGCATAATCTTCGCGGGCGTCGAAGGCCACGATCAAAGCACCGAGTGTCTGACCGCCAAACCTGATCGGACTCACGTATTCCGTGCGACGACGCGCATCCCGCAACAAAAACTCCCTTTTATTAGTAAGCAACGCGGGCGCATGTGAGCGCGACGCCAGCCACTCGGTCAAACGATCGGCATCGACCGCCGAAGATCCTTCGGCGTTTCCTTCGCGGTCAAAAGAACAAATGGCCAACCCTTTGCCATTGTTCTTTATCGCGCAGGCACACATGGCTACATTCGATCCTTCGAAAGTTGCGCCGGCCACGCGGCGCGCCACCTGTTCAGGCTCGAGTGTTTGCAGCAGCCCGCGGCCGAGATCGGCGAGGAAGCGCAGCTCACGATTGCTTCCAATCAAATCCGATTCACGCTGGGCAAAGTTCAGATGAGAATTGACGCGCGAGATCAGCTCGCCCGGTGTAGAAGGCTTAACGATGTAATCGTCGGCGCCGGCACTGAAGGCTTCGACCTTTCGGTGTTCGCTGTCGTTCGCCGAGAAAACCAGCACTGGCATTTGCCGCATGGACGGCTGCGCGCGCAACAAGCGGCACAGGGCCAGCCCGTCAACCTCAGGCAGCTCGACATCGAGCATGACCAGATCGCAGCTCTCTTTCCTTAACAGCCGCAATGCGGACGGCGCATCCGGGACCGTGATCGTGCGATGGCCGGCGCTTTCGAAGACACAGCGCAGACCTTCGCGCGCACCCGCGTCGTCATCGACGACGAGCAGTGTGGCGCTAAATGTTTCGAAACCGGGCGAAGCGGGCATTAATCTCACGAACGAGGATCCAATCTGGCTGTAAGACAAGCGGTAATGAGAGGACAAGTGGGGCGGGCGGGAAGAATTCAACCAATCGGATGGCGCAGCGTCGGCGCCGACTGGATCACGATTAGCGGACAAACTAGTCCGCACCCTGGTTCCAGATTGAAAGATCGAGGGCCGTATTGTCAAGAAATTTGTTCTTTTTAGAGGTGAAGAGGCTAAAGAGGGCTGCTTCACTCAGTTCCAGCCGAGTCTGGCTAGCAGGAAAAAGGCGGCGCCGACAAAGACCGAACCGATCACGGTTGCTAAGGCCCAATGCCTGAACCTGGTGCGGGGCATCCAGCGCCTCAGAAACGGGAAAAGCAGGAGTAACGCCGGAAGCGTCGTGAAAACGGTGGAGGCAAAATTTGGCAGATGCAGTTTTCGGCTGATCAGGATGCAAACAATCTCAGCACCAAAAGCCGCCAATAACCAACCAACTACCTTCACTACAAGGGCCTCCGGTTTCCTAAAACGTGTGTGCGCCGAGCGGACCAGCACCAATTGCGCGCCCAACGATTAACTCAGTTCAGCTCTCAAGTCAACCGATTTTTTCTTGCTAACCGGCTGCCGCGGCAACTAGTTGACTGCCACACTAATAAGGCCTTCAGCACTTTCTTCGGCAGGCTGCATTGTGACGTTTTCAGCGACAGTCGGAGCCGGCAGTGCTCCCGTTTTGTGGGCTGATTTGGCGCGATACATCGCCTGGTCGGCCGCGATCAGGAGCTGATCAAGCGTCTCGCCATCAACGCCGAATACCGATGCGCCAATGCTGATGCCCACGCGGGCGCGCGTGTCCGCCTGCACGGTGAGCGAAAAGGACGAAACAACCCGTTCAATACGTTCGCACAATTCTTCGACTTGCGGAACGGTGAGATCGGGCAGAAGGGCAACGAACTCGTCTCCTGCATAGCGCGCCAGGAAATCGTATTCGCGAAGCTGGCTCTGAATCAGGTTTGCGACATCTCGCAACATACGATCGCCGATCTTGTGGCCGAAGGTGTCGTTGACCAGTTTGAAGTCATCGAGATCGAGCATGATCACGTGGAACGGGCGGTTGTTGCGTCGCGCGCGCGCAACTTCTTCATCAAAGCGTACGTGCAGGCCTCGAGCGTTGGGCATAGCTGTCAACTGATCAGTTAGAGCATTCGATTCAGCCTGGGCGTGATGAGTCGCATTCGCCAGCGCGTCAGACGCGAGTCGCGTTACTGTCTCGAGGAGGCGAATCTGGTTATCGCTGTATTCTTTGAGCGTGGTGGAATAAAGCGAGAGGGCGCCCAGAAGCATGTCTCCCTTGAACAGCGGCAATGAAGCCATTGATCGATACTTTCGATCGCCGATATCCAGTCCGGAAAAATCCAACGAGGGCTGCAGCCGATTCACGGCGCGTCGATTCGCCAGCGCAAATCCGGTGACGCCTTCTCCCGGGGCGATGCAACGCTCGCGCAGAGCGTCTTCGTCCAGGCCGACCGCCAGAGCGGTGGTCGCGTAACCCTTCAATTCATCGTAGAGATAAACCGCGCAGGTATCGAACGGAACCAGGTGGCCGACCTTATCGACCAGCACTGAAAGGGTCTTTTCAACTTCCAATGACGAACCAAACTTGCGCGCGATTTCGTAAAGCGCGTAGACCTCGCGATGTGCGTTGCGAATTTGATCGTAGGCCGCGAACGAAGCGTTCTCGCGAATGCGCGCCACTTCATCCTCAGCCGGCGCAATTGGACGTCCCGGCGTGCTGGTATGAATTGCCGAGTCCAGTCCGCGTGCCGCAATTTCCAGTTCGAACTGCGCCAGGTTGTCGACGAAGAGTTTGACGATCTGCGGATCGAAATGTGTCCCGGCGCCTTTGCGAAGCAGCGCAATCGCTTCACTGCGCGACATGCCGGGCCGGAATGGCCGATCCTCGCGCACTGAGTCAAAGCAATCGATCACCGACATGATGCGCGCGGTGACGGGAATTTGTTCGCCTTTTAGTCCGTCGGGGTAACCACATCCGTCCCACCGTTCGTGATGGTGCTTTACGATCGGCACTACCGGATACGGAAAGTTGACGCGACTGAGAATTTCGGCGCCTACCACCGTATGGATTTTTGTTTTCTCGAATTCCGCCGCAGTAAGTGCGCCTGGTTTGTTGAGAATGTGATCAGGCACGGCCAATTTTCCGATGTCATGAAGTAACGCGCCGGCATTCAATGCAGCCAGTTCGGGAACAGAGAGGCCGAGCAGCCGGCCCATGCCGTCGGTGTAAATCTGGACGCGGCGCACATGGCAATGCGATGTCTGATCCTTGGCATCGATCGCGGTGGCCAGCGCTTCGACCGTGGTTAAGTGCAGCCGGCTCATCTCTTCCGCTTCGCGCGTCTTGGCATTGATTTTCTCGAAATAGATTTTGTAGCTCCAGAAGGTAACCGCCACGATCGGCAGGCTCAGCAGAACATAAATCAAACCGAAACGGGCAAGCGCCGCATAGACAACCCCGGTAGCAATTGCCGCGGACAGAAATGATGACCAGGTCCACAAATAGCCGTCACGCCAGAACTTCACGATCGGATTGCGCGTTTTCAGTGCATACAGCGTGGAAATGGTGAAGCCGTTTACGAAGTAATGCAGCAATGCCATCAAACCAATTCCGGCAAACAGTAATGAACTGGGAATCGAAGTAAGTCCGATCGGATTCTGCGACAGGTGACCGAAGCGTTGCAGTACGAAATAGAAGGCGTGGCCCGCGATAAACACGGACAAGGCCATCATCGCGGGCGCGCCAATCCAACTCGACATTCGTTTCGAGGTGCGGCGCGAGCTCACAAATGAATCGACGCAGCCAATGATGATTGCCGGCGGCACGCCGAGAAAAAGTATGGCGAGAAAAGTGAATGTATCGCCTACGGTGAAACTCGAATTGGTATTGGGAATTCGAATCGGGTTAGCGCTGGTGAGAATTACCAGCGAAAGCAGTCCGGCGAACTCAGCCCATTGCATGGGCGTGAGCACTGTCGCCTGGAAA
>DATENS010000295.1:0-9735 GCA_035274925.1 Pyrinomonadaceae bacterium
CTGCCATCAGCTTCGCTGCTTGCAGTGTTGCGACGCGAGTCGAGCGGGCGTACTCCTGCTCCCAGGATGATTGCAGCATTGGCCGACCCGGTTTTCGATCGCGACGACTCGCGTATAAAACAAACTGCGGCCAGCCCGGTCTCAAAAGTCGACAATAGCTCTCTTACACTTTCTCCTGAGTTGCAAAGGTCGATCCGGGATTCCGGTGGACTAACCTTTGAGCGATTGCGTTCAAGCCGAGTTGAAGCCGAGGCTATCGTTCGATTGGCACGCGGAGAAAATCTTAAGGCCCTCGATTTCAATGCCAGTCGCGCAACTGCGTTGAGTGACGAGCTGGGCCAGTACCGCGTCATACACTTCGCCACGCATGGACTCTTAAACAGCCTGCATCCCGAGTTGTCTGGTCTGGTGTTGTCGCTGGTCGATGAGAAGGGGCAACCGCAAGACGGATTTCTGCGGGCTCACGACATCTACAACCTCAAATTGGGAGCTGACCTTGTAGTGCTGAGCGCGTGCCAGACTGCTTTAGGTAAAGAGGTCAAAGGCGAGGGGCTCGTTGGATTGACGCGCGGTTTCATGTATGCCGGTGCGCCGCGCGTAGTGGCGAGTTTGTGGAGAGTGCCGAGTAAGGCAACGGCGGAGTTGATGAAACGATTCTACCGGGGAATGTTGGTCGAGAAGCTTCGTCCGGCGGCGGCGCTCCGAGCAGCACAGATCGGAATGTGGAGAGAGAAGCGGTGGAATGAGCCGTACTACTGGGCCGCCTTTGTACTCCAGGGTGAATGGCAATAGAGCGCGGTCATGGCTTCAACCGAGATCACCAGCCCGGCTGATCTGGTGGACAGGATCAGGGCCGGTAATAAAGAGGCGGAGGATGCTCTGGTTCGGCGCTACAGTCGCGGCGTGTCTTTTATAATTAAACGGAAAATCCAAAATCCAACTGATATAGAAGAGCTGGTTCAGCAAACATTCATGATAGCCCTCGAAAAAATCCGGCGGGGAGCTGTGGATGAGCCCGAGCGCGTATCCGGATATATCTGTGGCATAGCTGAAAAACTGGCTTTGGCTCATCTTCAAAAGACACGGCTGAGGAACTTTACCGGCATTGATGACATAGCGCCGGTTGTAGATTCTAATCGCGGGCCTTTCGAACAACTCTTGCGGAAAGAGGAAGCTGAGATTGTGAGGCAAGTCATTGCGGAGTTAAGAATGCCACGAGATCGAGAGATCATCATCCGCTACTACCTCCGCGAAGAGGAGAAAGAGTCGATCTGCGCAAGTCTTTCGTTAACCAGCGTTCAGTTTAATAGAGTAATTTTCAGAGCACTCGATCGTTTCAAGGAACTTTATGAGAAGCGCTCACGCAAAATAGCCAGGAAGGACTCATGAAAGGCGTGAAGACTTCATGAACCATCTTCAAATCGAAGAATCGAACACGGTCGATCGTTATCTCCTGGGAAGATTACCCGCGGAGGAACAGTCGCAGTTCGAGGAGCACTTCGTCGATTGTCAGGAGTGTTTGGATCGACTCGAAACCAGCGCGAGTTTCCGTCGCGGCGTGAAGACCGTCGTTGCTGAAGATGCCCTGCGAACCGGTGCCTATGTGCAGGCCGGAGTACTGGCGTGGCTGATGAGACGCAATCGGTGGCAGCAAACAGTTTTACTTCTGATCGCGATCTTTCTTCTGGTTGGCCCAAGCGCTTTTTTCATCATGAAAAACAGGCGGGTCCAGGAAGAACTCGACGGGGCGCGAAGAGATTCTTTGGAATGGCAGCGACAATATGAAGCGCAGCAAAAAAAGGGAAGTGAACTGGAAAGGGAGCTACAGCAAGCAAAGCAAAATTCGGAGCAGCGCGAACAAACGCTTCCTGATGAGCCTGAGAAAGAGTTGGTTCCTCCGCAATCTCGGGTGCCAGTCTTCGCTTTGAATATAGTGAGGGGCGCGAGCTCATCCGAACCAGCAAACCAGATCTCCATTCCGCGCTCAGCGTCGTCGGTAGTTTTGTCACTCGAATTGGAGAGCGACCCTGACGTGCGGTCCTACCGCGCAACTATCTCAACTGCTGACAATCGAGTCGTCTCGGTAGCCAAAGATCTTAAGCCGCAATCAAGAGACACGCTTAAGGTCACTGTCAAATCCGAGCTCATGAAACCGAATGATTATCAGCTCGCGCTGGAAGGCCTCACTAAAGAGGGAAGCTATGTCTCGCAAGGTAAGTATTATTTCCGCGTAAAAGAATCCAGCCAGTAAGTTTCTTCCTACCCTAAAAATTTTTCATTCCCGGTGAGATAGATTCGCGTCTCCCCGCACTTTACCTGTGTGACCACAAAAACATCGGTTCACAGGAGCAACAAAATGTACGCCTCAACCAAATCTCATCTCACGATAGTCATCACACTTCTCACTACTCTATTAACACCTTCGGTCGCGATGGCGACACCAACTCAGATACCCGTATTGGGCAACGGCAAAATAGCCTTTCAGAGTGACAGAGACGGCAATCGAGAAATTTATGTCATGGCGCCCGATGGTAGTAATCAGACGAGATTAACCAACCATCCGGCGGCTGATGTGGCCCCCGTGTTTTCTCCTGATGGAACCAAAATAGCTTTCTGCAGCGATCGGGATGGAAATTTCGAAATCTACCTGATGAATGTTGATGGAACCAACCAAACACGCCTGACTACAACTCCTCTAAATGAAAGCTGGCCCGCATTCTCATTTGACGGTGCGAAGCTTGTTTATAACCGTGGCGCGGATAACGGAACCGAGATTTTTGTGATCAACGTCGACGGAACAAATACTGTTCAAATCACTGCTAACTCATTCGCAGATCTTCAGCCCAGGTGGTCGCCTGACGGCACGCGAATAGTGTTTCACAGTAACCGCAGCAATCCTCAAAGTGAGATCTACACAATGAATGCGGATGGGACCAGCGTCAACAGGCTGACAAATAACTTGTTCAACGACGCGGTCGGATCGTTCTCTCCGGACGGTTCAAAAATCCTCTTTTTCAGCAACCGATCTGGCAACTACGAGATCATGGTGATGGGTGCCGACGGTTTCAACCCGATAAATCTTACGCGCAGCACTCTGACGGGAGATGCTTCGTGTTCGTGGTCGGCGGACGGCACGAAAATAATCTTTGTTGCCGCCAGGGATGGTAACGCTGAGGTCTATTCAATGAATGCAGATGGCCTGCTACAAACCAGGTTGACGGTTCTCACAGCGGTGGATGAGAACCCCGCCTGGCAGCCCGTGTGGAATTGACGAATACCTTTCTTTCCCCCTCAACCTCAACAATGCTTCGATGGAGCAACAATATGAAAACTCATCTCACGCTGATCATCGTACTTTTCCTGACGCTAATGCCGGCGCCAATACTGCCTGGCGGAAGCAGTCTTGCCACCGTTCCGTCCATGAATGGCCATTCAGGAAAAGTTGTGACAACTTCTCCGTCTGAAGCCACACGCCGTCGCGAAGAGAATGTGAATCAGGCGCGCCTCACATCGGCATACAGCAAATTTCCGCTGAGTTTTGAGATCAACGAGGGTCAGACGGACGCTCAGGTCAAATTCCTGGCGCGCGGCAATGGCTACCAACTTTTCCTCACCTCGTCAGAGGCAGTCCTGCATCTCAAGCGATCTAAGCCCGGTAAACATGAAGCGCTATCGATGAAATTAGTTGACGCAAACCCCGCACCCAGAGTTGTTGGACTTGAGGAGTTGCCTGGAAAGAGTAATTACCTGATCGGAAATGATCAAAGTAAATGGCGCACGAACGTTAGTCATTACTCTAAGGTTAAGTACGAGAGCGTGTATAGCGGTATTGACATGGTGTTCTATGGCAATCAGCAACAACTTGAGTACGACTTCAACATTGCACCCGGAATCGATCCGGCAGATATCAAGCTCGAGTTCAAAGGAGCAAAGAGTTTATCTATAGATACGAACGGCGAATTAGTGCTGCGTACCGAGCAAGGTGAGATACGGCAGCGCAAGCCGTTTATATATCAACAAGTCGACAACGAACGGCGCGAAGTTTCCGGTCATTACGTGAAGAAAGGAAAATACCAGGTAGGTTTTGAGATTGCTGAATATGACCCTGGTAGAGCCCTTGTTATTGATCCGGTTCTTGTCTACTCCACTTATCTTGGAGGGAGTGCCGATGATCAGGGCTTCGACATAGCCATCGATGCGGCTGGGAATTCATATGTAACGGGCTACACCCTTTCGGCAAACCTTCCAGTTTCGCCCGGTGCATTCGACACGACTTACAACGGTGGACCAGGTGGTGACGTATTCGTTGCGAAGTTCGATGCGACCGGCTCTGCCCTTGTGTATCTAACCTACATCGGTGGCAGTGCAAGCGAAGAAGGCCATGACATCGCGGTTGACGATACGGGCAACGTCTATCTTACCGGCTTTACGCTATCGTCTAACTTTCCGACCACCCCGGGAGCGTTCGACAACTCTTACAACGGCGCGCCCAGTGATGCCTTTGTAACGAAGCTTAACGCTGCCGGTACGGGCCTCATTTACTCCAGTTTCCTCGGTGGGGCTAGCGGCAATAACGGTGAGCACGGCAATGCGATCGCAATCGATGCATTAGGTAACGCATACGTCGCAGGTGATACGGATTCTCGCAACTTCCCGACAACGCAAGGCGCGTTTGACACCACTCTTAACCCTAGCAATGGACTCGATGCCTTTGTAACTAAAGTTAGTCCGTCCGGTTCAACTCTCGTCTATTCAACTTTCTTTGGCGGCAACGGAGGCACGGGAAACGGTGTGAATGGTGGAGATGTAGCTTATGCCCTGGCAGTGGACTGGGACGGCAATGCCTACATCACTGGAGCCACAGTTTCAAAGAACTTGCCGGCGACAAGCGCCTTCGATTCGAGTTTCAATGGGAATATCGACAGCTTCGTTGCGAAGCTGAACGCTTCGGGCTCGGCACTCGTGTACTGCACGTACCTCGGTGGCCCCGGCTTCGATGTTGGATATGGCATTGATGTTGACCTGGCAGGTGATGCCTACCTGACTGGCATTAGTGACCAGGGTAATTTCCCAACGACGCCGGGAGCGTTTGATACCACGCTTAATGGCGAAGAAGATATCTTTGTAACGAAGCTTCATCGCTCCGGCACAGCGCTCATCTACTCAACTTTTCTTGGTGGCAATAGGGAGGACGAAGGGAAGGGAATTGTTGTCGACGAGGACGGCAGTGCGTACATCACCGGATTCACTCAGTCTCTCAACTATCCGGTAACCCCAGGTGCAATCAGTACATCATTTGGATCCATAGCTTCGGTAGTTACGAAATTGAACGCGCTCGGCTCAGATCTGATTTATTCGACGCTTTTAGGTGCGGACGGCAGCACGATTGGTTATGGCATCGTGGTTGATGGTGCCGGAAGTATTTATATTGCGGGAACCACGACGTCATCTTCATTGCCCACGACGTCAGGAGCATTTGACACTTCACATAATGGACAGTCAGATGCTTTCGTCACAAAAATAGGGGAGTCGACACCAACGCCAACACCAACACCAACGCCAACACCGACACCGACACCGACACCAACGCCGACACCAACGCCAACACCGACACCGACACCAACGCCAACACCAACGCCAACACCGACACCAACGCCAACACCGACACCAACGCCAACACCAACACCGACACCAACACCAACGCCAACGCCAACGCCAACGCCAACGCCAACACCAACACCAACACCGACACCAACGCCTACTCCGACGCCTCAGGTCACCAACGGCAAGATTGCGTTCGAGACAAACCGCGACGGCAACACCGAACTCTACTTGATGAATATGGACGGGAGTAATCCAACCCGCCTGACAACGGACAATTCCAGGGATAGCGACCCGTTCTTCTCACCAGACGGATTGCGAATCGTCTTTTCGACCGCGCGCAATGGCAACTCCGAGATTTATGTCATGAACGTTGACGGCACATCTCAGACGCGTCTTACTTTCAACGCAGCTGATGATTTTCGTCCTACCTTGTCGCCGGACGGGTCAAGGATTGCCGTCCACCGGAACACCGGCAACGCGAGCGAGATTTATGTAATGAACGCCGATGGCACCAACGAGGTGAGACTCACGAACAACTCGTCTGCGGATGAGTTCCCGAAGTGGTCACCTGACGGCACACGGCTCATCTTCCAGAGTAATCGTGATGGTGACTACGATATCTATACGATGGATCTTGCTGGACTCAATGTCGTGAAACTAACAAACAACAATTCCAACGACTTTGAAGGTTCATTTTCGCCGGACGGTTCAAAGATTGTTTTCTCCAGTGATCGCACCGGCAACACTGAAATATGGGTTATGAACGCGGATGGCAGTCAACCGGTAAATCTTTCCAACAGCGCATCGACCGACGGATCTTGCTCCTGGTCAGCAGATGGTCGAAAGGTTCTCTTCATCAGTGGGAGAGACGGTAATACCGAAGTTTACGTGATGAACGCGGATGGTACTGGCCAGACAAGGCTAACCTTGAACACTAACTTCGAAAACACCCCGATGTCTCAACCAATCAGGCAATAAACAAGATCTCACCCCGCCGATCACAAAAGAGTCGGGCTCTTCTTACTGAGCCCGACTCTTGTTCTACCTGCCGTGTGGGGTTGGTCGTAAAGTGAAATCGGTCGACTCGCAGAATCAATTACCTGCGGGGACGACTGCCGGCGCCTCTTCGTTAGTTTCATCGGAATCAGATTCAAAACACTTGTAGAAATACTTTGGGACCCCGTGCCTTGCCATTACAAGATGGAGGTAGTAGTGCATTAGTTTGTTTCTCAGAAACAAGTACGTCACATACAGAAAGAAGAATTTGCCAATCAAGCAGACAAAGAAAACTCCGTTAGCGAACCACTTTTTATCGCCAAACGCAGTTATTTCGAAAGAACCGAAAAGAGGTTGAGCAAGGGCGTATATGGGCAAGATGATAATGATGCCCCAGCGGACAATTTCACCGTAATTTCCCTCCTTAATATTTTGCAGCGAATGCTCCATCGAGATGTATTTCCCGAATAGCAAGGCCATCGCCAACCCGTTAAAGATACCGATAACCAGCCTAAACCAATTTGCTACTTTTTCGGGTAAAGCTGATTGCGCCATGGGATAGGCGACAAAAATCAGATAGCAGGCTAAAAAAATAAATGAAATGATAATCAGGGGTAGGCGATAAGGAAGGTCTTTCTTGTTGTCATTCTTATCGATAGTGGTGTCGTGCAAGACCTGAAACCCCCAGAAAAGGCATACAGCGCTTAGATAGTTAAAAATGTCTTCTACTATTGGGAACCAGTGATGACGTAAGCCTTGCCCCTCAGGATAAAACTGGGAGTTATCGATGAAAAACACGAGGTAAACGATCATCAGGAACAATGCATACAAGTGAATATTTGAAATTAGTTGGTGGACCAGGCGCTTCACTCTTTTGTTATTGAAGTCAGCCCGTTCCAGGCGGTTAACCATCCTGTTATCAACCTCAACTGATCCGTCCGTTAGCTCAACATTCAACAAGTCCCAGTATTCATCCCGACTGCTGTCCTTCTTAAATTTCAAATCAGGTTGTTGACGGAAGAGAACACAAAATGCAGCGAGGATGATGAAATTAAGTGCTGTGAGAACAAGTTTGACATCCTCGGCCAGCGTCTGCCGCACCGCAAACTTTTGGAGTAGGGCTTCTCCTTGAGTGGCAATCGCAGCAATTGCGAGAACCAAAGCCGCAATTCTAAAAATTATCAGTTCAACTCGTGTGTTAGTACTCATATGGTGCTCCAGTCAATCGCCGGCTAATTTCTCCGACGATTTCTCATTCCGGAATCCAAGGTTGTCAGTACTCGCCTTGAAAGCTGGCTTCACGAAGTTCGAATTTTTAACGACAAATCTAGACTTGCTATGACGTGGCGAACGTGAGTTCGAAGACCTCTTCTTCAGCGGCCACTACTCCACCATACCGGCGAGTGTAGCCGGAACCGCCGCTCGATCACTTATGAGAAATTTTTAAAATCTATTTCACAGGCAGGAGGGCAGCGCAGATGTGGGTCGGTGTCTAAAGCATGTGTCAACAATCTATATGAGACTTCAAAATTAGAAATCGATGTGGTTGTGGTAATGACAATACCTGACGCACCGCGTTTTATTGACTTTTTGTCGCCTCGCCCATATCTTCTGGCAACGTTATACCTGACTTTATCGCTCGTCCCACGTGCCTGCTCATAGCGTCTCATCTGAGCAGTTGCCTCACGTGAAAAGGTGCTTGTCATGAAGAGTACTCGCAACGTCTCCCGTCTCACTGCCATTATTCTGATAGCCGCGATCCTTTCGGCTGGTTGCGTCAATCGGGAAATCACTCCTTCAGTAACAGTTACTTACTCCCCTCCGTTGTTGCCAATCGAAATCACTTACGACGTTCTCAGCGGTCAATTGAAGGTTGCGCTGAGCGGGCGGATCCAGACGCCGCTAGGCAGTTTCAAGGTGTCGTTCGCAGGGGCCTCTATCGCCAAACGCTACAACGGAGTGCGCACGTTGACTCTCATTACTGGGGACAGAAAGTATGTTTACGAACTCGAGCATGGCCGACCTTACAGCATCAAGTTGCCCTCGGACGAAAACGGGCAGACAGAGGTCAGATACTCCGGTAACGATGAAAACCTGGAGATTTCAATTCCAAACCCGACGGACGAAACCATCGCTGAGCTGAAAGAAAAGTTAAAGGAAGAACAAGAAGCTCATGGGGAGGGGGATGGCTCAGCAGTCGCCACCGACACTCCTGTGAGTGAAACACCAACAGCGGAGGCTCAGCCGCTACTGACCCCGAGTCCGACCCCAGCGACGCAGCGCGTGCTCACTCTAAAGGAATGCCAGGAACTGGTAGCGCAGTACGTACCCGGTCAGTTTCTTTACGTTCCATCCGAATGTCAGGATATGTTTCGAGCCTACCAAGCATACTTGCAGCAACAAGAGTATGAATCACGGCAGAAACAGGAGCAGGAAGCCGCTGACGCGCGCCGCAAACAAGAGCAAGCCGATTATGAACGTGAGCGGCAGGAAGAGTTGAGGCGCAGGAAAGAGGAGGCAGATGCGCGACGGCGAGAACAACAGATTCGGCAGTGGACCAACGTTATCGACGAAATACTGCGCAGCCGCCGGCGGCGCCTTTAAACCCCTGAATCAATCCGTTTTGCGTCTTTATGCAGTGTTCCGTAGCGTTTCAATGAACGCTACGGAACAGCTAGCGAACCCGTTTCGGCCCATCTATTGAGCACGGAAATTGTCGAGGTGAATCCCGGTAGTTGAAGTAGCCTGCCCTGAGGCCCGGATACCCGCCTTGCCCACCGCTGTGGTCGAGGTGGTGGCATTGAGTGCTGTGTTCTGAGCTCCGTTGGCAAACACGGTGACTGCAGTGCCGTTGCGACACATTTTCATCGTTACGGCCGCGCCGCCAATGCCAGGCTGGTTTGCCGTACTACTCGTCAGTAACGTATTAGAGCCTCCTGCTCGATCTATCACCTCCCACTGAAAGGTCGAGCCATTGTCATTTCCGCGCAGTAACAAACCAGCATCGGCAGTCGTGTCCATGCCGATGACAATGCTTATATTGTTAGAGATTTGGGTGACTCGATTGAAGTCCGCCTGCACGCAGTAATTAGCACTGGAAGGCACGCCGCTGGCATAGTACGCCGCCGCCGCGGA
>DATENS010000296.1:0-15833 GCA_035274925.1 Pyrinomonadaceae bacterium
TGCAATTTGGCGATGTTGTTTATCAACTCCATGATGACCACGGTCTTGCCAACGCCGGCGCCGCCAAAGGCGCCGACCTTACCGCCTTTCATGAACGGGCAAATCAGATCGATCACCTTGATTCCCGTTGGCAGTAATTGCGGCGACGTCGATTGGTCAATCAAAGGCGGCGCCGGGCGATGAATCGGATAGTACTTTTCAGCCGTGACCGGACCTCGCTCGTCGACGGGGTTTCCGGTGACGTCAAAGACACGACCCATAACGCCCTCACCGACCGGCATCTTAATTGGTCCGCCGGTGTCCTCAACTGCAAAACCTCTCTTCAGCCCATCGGTGCCCGACATTGAAATCGTCCGGACCCACTTGTCGCCCAGGTGCTGCTGAACCTCCAGAGTCAGCTTCGCTGGTTCCTCCGCGACGTTGTATTTAACCGATAGCGCGTTATAGATTGCCGGAAGTCCGTCCTCGAATTCGACGTCGACGACCGGGCCGGAAACTTGAACAATTTTGCCTGTGTTCATATCAAACCTGTTTTGGGGCCATCCATTCAGGCTGCCTGGCCGCCGGCAATTTCCAACAGTTCCTTTGTAATATTCCCCTGGCGCAGTTTGTTGTATTCAAGGGTCAAATCTTCAATCAGACTTTCCGCGTTCTCGGTCGCGTTCTTCATCGAGACCATACGCGCGCTTTGCTCGCTCGCTTTCGCATTTAGCAGAACCTGATACACATAGATGTTGAGATAATGTGAAAGCATGTAACTGACGAACTCGCCGGTGCTGGGTTCAAAGAGGCATTCTTTGTCATGCTCCGGCGCTATATCCGCGTCAGTTCCGGGAATTTTTAATCCTTTGATTTCGCCAACCGGCAAATACTCGAGCGACACGGGATGCTGAGTCAGTGTGTTTACGAAACGAGTCGCCAGAATGCGCACTTCATCCACTTCTTTCTTCAAAAAGAGGCTGCGCGCAAAGCCGGCGATCACCCGGGCTTCCGGGAAAGTCGGCGAGTCACCGTAAGCAAACTCTGCGATCAACTGCCGTCGCGTGCCGGCCACCCACTGCGCCGCTTTGCGGCCGGCGGTGATGAAAACCGTGATCGTGGGATCGAATTGTTGCGCCAGCCGAAACAGGTTGCCGTTCAGTGCGCCGCAGAGTCCTTTATCCGCAGCAACGAGAATGATCGCGCGCCTCTTTACCGGACGAACTTCCAGGAGAGGATGTTTGAACTCGGGCAATAGAGTTGTCGCCTCGCGTTGAAATCGGTAGAGGAGTTGGACAAAGGGGCGGCCGGCGAGCGCGGCGTCCTGTGCCTTGCGCATCTTGGATGCGGCCACCATCTGCATGGCTTTGGTAATCTGGGCCGTGCCCGTGATCGAGGTGATCCGTCTGCGAAGATTACGTGGACTCTGCATGCTACTTCCAACCTTGCTTGAATGCGTCCGCGGCAACTTTCAGCTCGGCAGTCAATTCGTCAGTGATGGTTTTTTGGCGCGCGATCTTTTCCAGCAACGCGGTTTTTCGTAAGGCGAGAAAGTCTGTCAGTTCCTGCTGAAACTCTTTTATTCGATCGAGTTCGACGTCGTCGAAATACCCGTTTTGCATCGACCACACGAGGGCGACCTGGACCTCAACTGGAACCGGGCTATATTGCGGCTGCTTGAAGAGATCTACGATCCGCTTACCGCGATTAATCTGTGCCTGTGTTTTGGGATCAAGTTCCGACCCGAATTGCGCAAAGGCCGCCAGCTCGCGAAACTGAGCGAGATCGCCTTTCAGTTGTCCGGCAACCTGCTTCATTGCTTTCAACTGTGCGGCTGAACCAACCCGCGAGACCGAAAGACCGACAGAGATGGCCGGTCGCACGCCCTGGTAGAACAAATCAGTTTCCAGATAGATTTGGCCATCCGTTATCGAAATCACGTTGGTGGGAATATATGCAGAAACGTCTCCTGCCTGGGTTTCGATGATAGGGAGCGCGGTCAGTGAACCGCCGCCGTGATCTTTGCTGACCCGTGCCGCGCGCTCCAGTAAACGGCTGTGCAGATAGAAGACGTCTCCCGGATATGCTTCACGGCCTGACGGCCGCTTTAGCACGAGGCAAACCTGGCGATAAGCCACTGCGTGCTTGGACAAGTCGTCATAAACGATCAGGGCATCCATTCCATGGTCCATGAACCACTCGCCCATCGCGGCACCGGCAAAGGGCGCCAGATACTGGTTCGTGGCTGAGTCCGAAGCGGGAGCAGCGAGGATGATCGTGTAAGGCATGGCGCCCGCTTCCTCCAGCACCTTAATTATTCGGGCAATACTCGATTGCTTCTGGCCGATTGCGACGTAGATGCAATAGAGCGGACGAAACTCTTCGTCGTCCGAGGTTTCCCCCGCGCTATTAAGTCGCGCTTGATTAATAATCGTGTCGACGGCGATTGTTGTCTTACCGGTCGAACGGTCACCGATGATCAACTCCCGCTGCCCGCGGCCGATTGGTATCATCGCGTCGATCGCCATGATTCCCGTCTGCAGGGGTTGTCTCACGGGGCTCCGGCGAATGATGCCGGGCGCAAGCTTTTCAACGGGATAGGAAGTGTCGGAACTGATAGGGCCTTTATCATCCAAAGGTCTGCCAAGCGTGTCTACGACGCGACCCAACAGGCCCTTGCCCACAGGTACTTGCAGCAGTTTGCCGGTAGCGTGGACTTCATCGCCCTCCGCGAGGCGCGTGTAATCGCCGAGAATCACCACGCCGACTTCAGTTTCATCCAGGTTCAACGCCAGGCCCGTAATGCCATGACCAAAGTCGATCATTTCATTGAGCATCGCATCGCTGAGTCCTTCAACCCGCGCGACGCCATCCCCGATCTCGCGAATGACGCCAACGTTTTGCCTGGCGGCCACCGCCTTTGCGCCGATTATCTGCGCTTCGATCTCCATTAGCAGGTCAGGCATGTTCGTTACCTCGGACCTCGGCCACGTCGAGACAGATCAGTCAAAGCTCTTTTCCAGCGCCGCTAATCCGGCCTTTGCGCTGCCGTCATAGACATCGCTACCCACGCGAATGCGCATACCTCCGATGAGCGCCGGCCGTTCGCTAAACGATGTCCTGATGTCACTGCCGTACAAGCGCGCCAAGTTCGTTTTCACCTGAGCACGTAAATCTGCCGAGAGTGGCACGGCGCTGTAGATGTCGGCTGAGTGTGCGAATCGTTCCAGTCTTACTAATCTCTTGAATTGGCTCGCGAGCGTCAGGTAGCCGCGTCTCTTGACGGCGAGCATCTCATTCAGGGCGCGACGGACACGCGCTTCGTCTAAATGTCCATTAACAAAGCACCGCCGAAACAAATGCCGCGCTTCCCTTTTGATTTGCTTCAGCGTCCTCATCGTGCCGCTAATTCCTTTGCCGTCGCTTCGTTTAAGCGCGTTTGATCTTCGGCGGTCAAAATCCTGCCGGTGATCGCGGCGACGGTCTTCACCACCAGCTGCCCGACTTCCCGTTTCAACTGCGCCAGCATGCGAGTGTGATCGGATGCGGCCACTTCGCGGGCTTGAAAGATAATTTGTGCGGCCGCAGTGACGGCTTTTTGTGTTTCCTGTTCGCGTAAACGTCTGGCAGCGTCACGCGCTTCGGCAATCAACTGACTCGCCTCAAGGTGCGCCTGGGCCAACACGTCCTGGCGCATCGTTTCAGTCCTGGCGAGTTCCTCCCTTATTTTCTCGCTGTTCGCCAGACCCTGGGCGATGAGATCTCGCCGGTGGGCCAACATCTTGAGCACTGGCTTATAAGCAAAAAGGTAGAGGAGGGTGCAGACGATCGCGAAGCTGATGATCTGCGAAATTAGCTGCGGCCAATCGACTCCAAACGTCGAAGCGATCTGTTCGATCTGACCGCCGCTGTCGCCCGTTGCAAGTATTAAGATCGCATTCATGGCTACTAAGACTTCCCATTCGTTCAGGCAGCTCCGGCCGCTACTTCACCAGGAAAAGCGTATAAAAAACGATGGCTTCGGCGAAAGCGATCGCCAGGATTGACTGAACCAGCACCTTGGTTGAGGCCTCTGGATTTCTTCCGACTGCTTCCGAAGCTTTCATGCCGATGATGCCTACCGCGATCGCCGCTCCAATTGCCGCCAACCCAACATGAAGATTTCCGCTCATCACTCTTGTCCTTTCTTACTTGTACTCTTTAAGCGTGCGCTGTTGTTTCTTTCGCTTCGTGCTGACAAATCAAAAGTGTGAAGACTGCCGTTAACAACATGAAAACCAGGGCCTGGACGATGCCGACCAACAGCTCGAGAAAATAGAACGGCACCGGCAGCAACCAACCCCATCGCGGCGCGAGAGTGGCCATCGTCTCGAGCATGTTTTCACCGGCAAAAATATTTCCGTACAAACGAAAGCTGAGTGACACCGGCCGGAACAGGATGGAGATCACTTCTAAACACCCAACGGCAAAGAACACGACGGCCAGAACTATTTTCATGATCCCACTGCTCTCGCCTTTGGGGGCAAACAACTCTTTCGCAAATCCGATTGGGCCTTGTTCGCGGACTGCCCATACTATCCAGCAGGCAAAGAAAACCAGGGCCATCGCCAAAGTCAGGTTCACATCTGCGTTCGCGCCGCGAAGCAACGGCTGACTGACAGTGAATCCGTGCGCCGACTGATGGCCCCAGCCAATTGTGCCGACGCCCGGAATAAGCCCGAACCAATTTGCCGATAGAATGAAGATAAAAACTGTCGCGAAGTACCAGAACGTCCGATCGACGAGATGCTTTCCAAGCAAACCTTGTAGAAAGTCGTAGAGACTTTCGATTGGCCATTCGAGAAAATTCTGGGCGCCGCCGGGCACACTGTTCATGTTGCGGGTAGCCAGGCGAGCGAATGCCACAAGCAAAAGCGCAACCGCCCAGGTGACGAGCATCGAATTGGTGACGGGCAGTCCGAAGACTCGACCGATCTCGACTGCCTTCGGTGAGAGCTCATGCTTTTCCGTTTTCGGACTGGTCGTCGTAGTTGCGGAGTTTGATACCGCGGACGACATTGCTGAAACTTTCGGAGTCAGGTCAGCGACCGCGAAACAATTTCGCGCATTTAGGCTGAGCAACAGTCCGAAAACAAGCAGGGCGAGAACAAGCCGCAGACCAACGCGCGAACTGGCAAAGTTGCTCTCCATTATTTGTGACATTGGTCCCGCCACAATCCTCCGGCGCGCCATGCAAGTTTGTTCCAATCACAATGATTCTATTCAGCGCCATGGCCCCTAAACACTGTCAAAACTGACAGTTATCGCTCGACAGGCTGACGCCAGGTTATGCGGTTCTGGAAGTTCATGATTGGAAGGTTCAATTTTCATTCACACCGGACTGAAGCCCGGTGTGAATGAGAGATGTGGACTTTTAACGCCAAGCCCGTTACGGCTGCCAACCACCACCCAGGGCTTTGTAGAGTTGCACGACCGTCAGCAATTCATCGCGCCGGGCCTGCGCGAGACTGCGTTCGGCATCGAACAATTCCCGGTCTGCGTCGAGGGCCTCAAGCAGGTTCGCGACCCCGCCCGTGTAACGCATGTAGGAAAGGCGAGCGCGATCCTGAAGCGTGGTGACCAGCAATTCGCGCTGGGCGCGAACTTCTCGCACTTTGCGATAGGCGATTAGCGAGTTGGAAACTTCGCGAAACGCGTTCTGAATCCTGCGTTCATAGTCGACCAGAAAAAGGTCGCGCTGAGCCTGGGTGAACCGCACGTTTGATTTCAGGCGGCCGCCCGTGAAGATGGGTTGCGTCAGTTGTGGAATGAATCCCCAGACGCCACGCGATGACTTGAAGAGATCAGAAAGGGACGCGCTCTCAAATCCCAGAAATCCTGACAAAGAAATGCGTGGAAGATAGGCTTTGCGAGCAACATCGATGCGGGCGCCGGCCGCAACCAGACTTGCTTCCGCTGCGCGAATGTCGGGGCGGCGCACGAGCAAATCCGACGGTAAACCTGGCGGCACGCTTGGCGGCACCTGTTCTTCCGTTAAGGCGACGCCGCGTACGATCGGACCCGGGTTCCGGCCCACCAGCACACTCAAAAAATTTTCCTGTTGCTCAATCGCCCTTTCGAGATCCGGAATCGTCTCGGTGGCGTCGTAGACCAACTCCTCGGCTTGCCGGACTTCCAGCATGGTCGCCACGCCGCGTTGTTGGCGGAGTGTGATAATGCGCAGCGACTCCCGCCGCAAGTTCAGCGTCCGCCTGGCAATCTCAAGTTCGAAATCAAGCTCGCGCAGCACGAAATATGTTCCCGCCACATCGCTGACAATAGTGGTTAGCACCGCTTTGCGGGCTTCTTCAGTTGACAACAGATCGTGGCGCGCGGCCTTTGTCTGCTTGCGCAAACGACCCCAGATGTCGAGTTCAAATGTCAGCAGGTTGAGCAACACACTCCCGAAGGAGCGACTTTTTGGTAGCGGCTCGGGAATAGTTAGTTCGCCATCTCTCGAGCGACCCACCGTGACGACGTCGGCACTGGCGGCGATGGTGGGAAACTGTTCCGAACGCGCGAGGCCCAGATTGGCGCGCGCGAGATCGATCCGCGCGACTGACTCGCGCAAATCGTAGTTGTGCAACAGCGCTTCGCGTATCAATTCCTGGAGACGCGGATCGCGAAAAATCTCGAACCATCGCGAGTCAGCGAGCGATTGTGGTGTGGCAGGCGAGTTGGGATCGGCCCGAAAGACAGCCGGCGTCTGTACTTGCGGCACCTGAGGATTCTTCTGCGCGCGTGCGAAAGTCGGCGCGAAGCCCGCAATCAACAGCACGATGATTGCGCGTTTCATTACTGGCTACCTCCGGCGGGAATCGGCGTTCCATGATCAAGCGGGGGCGCAATTGGAGGTTCAGTCTCAGGTGGAAGGCTTTCGGCCTTCTTGCGGCGGCGCCCCAGCGATTCGATGAAGGTGTAGTTCCCCGGAATAATGAATACGCCGAGCGCGGTGGCGACCAGCATGCCGAAGAAAACACCCGTGCCCATGACGTTTTGCGCGCCGGCGCCCGCGCCACTGGCTTTCATCAGCGGGATAACGCCGAGAATGAAAGCAAATGCGGTCATCAGAATCGGCCGGAAGCGAAGCCGCGCCGACGTCAGTGCTGCGTCTTCCAGCGAGAGCCCGTCTTTTTCGTGTTTCGCTTTGGCGAACTCGACGATAAGAATTGCGTTCTTGGCAGCCAGGCCGATGAGCATAACCAGACCTATCTGCACGTAGACGTTGTTGTCATAACCGAACAGCCAGACACCGAAGAGCGCTCCGAGAGCGACCAGCGGCGATCCGAGCAGCACGGCCCAGGGCAGGCGCCAACTTTCGTACATCGCCGCCAAAAGCAAAAACACTACGAGGATCGCCAGAATAAAAGTCGGCAAAGGAGGCGGCGCAATCTTTTCCTGATAAGACATCTGCGAGTAAGCGAAACTCATTTCTGGAGGCATCTCAGCGGCAAATACAGATTCAAGCGCCGCGAGTGCTTGGCCGGACGTGTAGCCTCTGGACGGCGCGCCCGTCATTTCTACCGAACGCAACAGATTGAAACGCGTCGTGATCTCGGTGCCGGAGATGTCCTTGATCGAAACCAGGGTCGAAAGCGGGATCATCTGGTTCGTGGATTTCGAGCGGACATAGATGTGCCCAATGTCTTCAGATTCCAGTCTGCTTTCTGGCTGGGCCTGCACGTAAACACGATAAAGCCGGCCAAACCGATTGAAATCGTTAACGAAGGCGCCGCCCATTGCCGCGGACATTGCCTGGAAGACGTCGTTCACCGGGACACCCAGCGTGCGAGCCTTTTCGCGATCGAGATCGACTTTTACTTGCGGGTAATTCGGATCGAATGAAGTGAAAACGTTTCCCAATTCCGGACGTTGGCGGGCGGCGGTCATGAATTTCCGCGCCTGGTCACCCAACTGATCAACGGTCATAGAGCCCGTGCGATCCTGAATCAGGAAATTAAAGCCGGACGCAGCGCCGAAACCAGAGAGGGTAGGAATATTGAAGGGGAAGATAATCGCTTCCGGTATTCCAGCGAAATGCCTCTGTAGTCCGGTCATCACGCCTCTAACCTTTTCGGCTTCGCCATGGCGTTCTTCCCAGGGCTTTAGGCGCGCGAAGATGGTTCCGTAGTTTGATTGGTAAGTATTGGTTACGACGCCGTATCCGCCGATGGTCTGGTATGACTCAATTGCATGTTCCTTGGCCAGGATCTGTTCGACTTGTTTGAGAACTTCGCTGGTGCGCGCGAGTGATGCGCCGGGAGGCAATTGGACGTTGACGCCCATGATGCCCTGATCTTCGTCGGGGATGAACCCGGCGGGAATCTGCTTTCCGAAGAACGCGGCGCCCGCGATCACCAAGCCAACAATGGCAATCGTGATGATCCCCCGACGGATGAGCATTCGTGAACCGGCAACATAGCCCCTGGTGACCCAGTCAAAAGCTTTGTTGAACCACCGGAAGAAGATTCCTAATGGCCCGCGTGTCGGTTTCGGCGGCCTAAGCAACATCGCGCAAAGCGCCGGCGTCAGCGTCAGCGCGTTGAATGCCGACAGAAGCACTGAGATCGCGATGGTCAGCGCGAACTGTTTGTACATGCTGCCGACCAGGCCCCCCAGCAACGCGACCGGCACGAACACCGCTGACAAGATCAGAGCGATGCCGATTACCGGAGCGGATACCTCTTTCATGGCTTGCACGGTCGCCTCTTTGGGCGCCATGCCATGCTCAAGGTGATGAATTACGGCTTCGACCACCACGATTGCGTCGTCAACCACAATCCCGATTGCCAGCACCAATCCAAACATCGAAAGCGTATTGACGGAAAATCCAAGAAGCGGAAAGAAAATGAAGGTCCCGACCAGCGAAACCGGAATAGTGAGAATGGGAATGATCGTCGCCCGGATATTCTGCAGGAAAATGTAGACAACCAGTACGACCAGGATGAGCGCCTCGACAAACGTATGCAGGATCGCTTCGATCGAAGCTTCGACGGCAGGCGTCGTGTCATAGACAATCTTGTAATCCATGTCCGGTGGAAACAGCGCCTTCGCGTGTTCCATTGTTTCATAGATCGTTTCCGCCGCCTGGAGTTGGTTCGCGCCGGGCAAGAGATAAACAGCCATCGCGCCCGCCGGTTTCCCGTTGAGACGGCCGAACGAGTTGTAATCCTGAGAACCCATTTCCACGTGACCGATGTCCTTAATCCGCACCACCGCGCCTTGCGCAGTTTGGCGGACGATCACTCGTTCAAATTCTTCAGGTGTGACCAGGCGGCCGGGCGCGCTCAAAGTCTCGGTCATCTCCTGATCTTTAGGCGTGGGCGCGCCGCCGATTTTCCCGGCGGGCGACTGGATGTTCTGTTCTTTGATCGCATTGATTATGTCTGCCGGAACCAAGCCGAGCTTCGCCATCATGTCCGGCTTAAACCAAATGCGCATGCCATAGTCTGTGCCACCGAAGAGATCGACCTGCGCAATTCCGGGAATGCGCAGCAATTGATCGCGCAGGTTGATGCCGCAGTAATTGATTAGAAAGTTCGCGTCGTAAGAATCCTTTGGCGAGTAAAGCGAGACGAGCATCAGAATGCTCGGGCTTTGTTTCTTGACGGTGACGCCTTGCTGGGTAACTTCGGCCGGCAGTCGAGCAGAAGCTGTGGAGACCCGGTTTTGAGTCAGTACGTTTGCCGTGTCCTGATCGGTGCCCACTTCGAAGTTGACATCGAGCAGCATGCGGCCGTCGCTCGTGTTCGACGACTTCATATAGATCATGCGATCGACGCCATTGACTTCCTGTTCGATCGGGACGGCGACCGACTGCTCCACGGCTTCAGCAGACGCGCCGGGATAGGTGCCTGTGACGCGTATGTTGGGCGGCGCCAGGAAAGGATACTGTTCGATGGAGAGGCCGCGGATGACCACGACCCCCATCAGGAGGATCAGGATGGACAGGACAATCGAGACAATGGGACGGTTGATAAAGAAGTTAGCCATCGATTAGCTGCCTTGCTTGTGGGGTCCAACCTCGCTGGCTACCTGCATACTGGATGGCCTGACTTCGCTTCCCGGCCTCGCCTTCTGCATTCCTTCGACAATCACGCGATCACCGGCTTTAAGCCCTTCCAGCACCACGTAATAGTTGTCGGACTTGTCGCCGAGTTTCACGGTCCGCACCTGGACCTTGTTTTGGGCGTCGACGATCATCACGGTTTTCGCGCCTTGTAATTCCTGAATAGCGCGTTGTGGAACCAACACTGCGTTCTCGATTTCGGAAACCGCGACGCGCACACGCGCAAATTGGCCCGGCCGCAGATAGCTTCCGGGATTCGGGAAGCTGGCCTGCACTTTCATCGTTCCCGTCGTCGGATCGACGGCGCGGTCGATGACTTTGAAGCTGCCGTATTCCGGATGTTTCGTCTCGTCCGAAAGAATCAACTCAAATCTCGAGGCCGACGCGCGCGCGCGCTTGCCTGCGTCGTCACCAGCGTTGGTAATCTTCAGGAATTCGACTTCACTTAGGTTGAAATCAACCAGCAGAGGGTTCGACAAGGAAACAGTGGCGAGCAAAGTCGCATCACTACGTCCGACCAGATTTCCTTCGTCCACCTGAAGAAAGCCGATGACACCGTTAATCGGTGAATGTATGTCGCAGTAACTTAGGTCGAGCTCCGCCTGAATCACGCGCGCTCTGGCAGCGGCCACTTCAGCTTTGGCACGCTCAATGGTGTACTTTACCGAGGCTCCCAAATTCGTGAGGTTGGCCTGTTTTGCGTCGACGTTGGCTTGTGCCGATTTCTCAGCCGCGATGGCCGCATCGAGTTCCAATTCAGTTACAGCTTTTTCTCGCGCCAAAGGTCTGATGCGCGCGAGGTCTTGCTGAGTCTTGCTATGGATGGCTTGAGCGTCGGCCAATTCAGCCTGGGCCTTCAAGACGTCCGTTCGCTGTTCGGCCTGCGCTTGATCGGCGATAGCTTTGGCGAGGACTGCTCTTGCTGACTGCACGCCTGCCTGAAAAGGCCGCTTGTCGATAGTGAAAAGCAGTTGACCCTTGCGGACCGGTGAGCCTTCGCGAAAATAAACCCTCTGCAGAATTCCTTCCACGCGCGCGCGCAGCTCAACGGTTTCTTCTGCGCGAGTTTGACCAACATACTCGCTGAATATCGGCACCGTCTTTTCGGTTACTTGCTCGATGACGACAGTAGGGGGTGGCACGCCGGCGGCCTGCTTGGATGCGTTCTTGCGACTGCACCCCGCGCTTAGCACCAAGGCGGCGACGCCCAACCCGACGATAGAAAGGCTGCACATGCGGCGACTATTCATGGCGAACTCCTTCGGCGGCTTCTCGTCTGTAGACGATATTTTGGCTCGGGAACCACCGTCTTTGGGCGAAGCGTAGGCTCCGGCGCGCCTGTTCGCTACTAGCAAAATTGACAGTTTGAGTCCGGACGAAAAAGGCAGACCTTTCGCAATAATGGGAATGACAACTGAGCTGGTGGTCGCGTTCGGGATTATGGGAGTCTGCCTGGTGATTCACGTCACCGGCATAGTTCTCCTGGGCGGCGCGATTGTCCGGCGGCGCGAAAAAATTGAACAGCGCATTAACTTTCTTAATGCCGCCGTTCTGCTAATGCTGTTGTTCCTGGCGCTCATCCTCCTCCATGTAATCGAGGCCGCGATCTGGGCTGGTTTTTTCCTGGGGGGCGGCCTTTTCCCAAATTTCGAATCAGCTCTTTACTTCTCTCTGACGACTTACTCGACTGCCGGCTATGGAGACGTTCTGCTGCCTCCAAAATGGCGTTTGCTGGGAACGATCGAAGCGATTTCAGGCGTTCTCTTGTGCGGACTGTCTGTGGCCTTTCTATTCGCCGTCGTCAACGCATTGTTTCAGTTTCAGGGTATGCGTTTAAGTCGCTCACAACGCCAAAGGACCAAAAGTCAATTCAGTTAGCCTTGGGTGCTCTCGTGTATCTGCAGCCGGCGTTTACCGCGATTTGTACTGCCCATTTAGATTCAGTTAGTTCGGCGTGAGAGAACAGCAGACGAAGAGATAAAGGTTTTGCCGACCAGCGCATCTCTGATGGCCGGCCGCAGATCTGAGGCCATGCGGCGCTTAAGAACATAGCCTGATGCGCCGGTGTTGAGGGCTGCTTCCAAAAAATCCGGATCTTCGTGAATGGTGAGGAAAAGAACTTTAGCCGTCGAACCGCGTTCCCTTAGTTTGATGGCAGCCTCGATGCCGTTGAGCACCGGCATGGAAATATCCAGGAGGCAGAGATCCGGTTTGAGCCTCGACGCGGCGTCCAGCAACAAACGGCCATTCTCGACGGCTTCGACCACATCAAACTCAACTTCAAGATATCGTTTGATGCGCTCGCGCATCTCCTTATGATCATCAGCCAACAGAATTCGGGGCCGATCCACGGCTCCTCCATGCGAAGTTGATTTGCCGAACGCCACTTGACAAGAATTTCACTCAGTCCAGAAAAATTTGTCGTGAGTTTATGGGAGAAACTCTCGCGTTGGGACTAGCAAAACTGACAGGGAGGTCAAAGTTGAGATCTGACTCAAGCCCCGGCTAACGTCATGGCAGGGACCCGCGAGTCGCGGACACGATCATCTTTTCGGATGACCGCGTGAAAGGCTCTATGCTTCCGGTTAACTCATGGCCACAGATTCCCATCGGTGATTTCAGGCGGCCACCAACCGGCTGCTCAACGCGTACTGGACCAGCTCAGCAGTGCTCTTGATGTGAAGGTGTTCCATCATCGTGTACTTGTGAAAGGCGACGGTCCGCGGCGACACCTTGAGGATGAAGGCCGCTTCCTTCATCGATCGTCCTTCCGCAAGTAGTTGCAGCACTTCCCGCTGTCTCAGTGTGAGGTGATTGGCATTCTTCAGATTCTTGAAGTGATTTATGGTAGAGCCTACGATTTCCTCGGTCATGCGCGGCGTGATGTATGAACCGCCGCGAACCACCGAACGAATGGCGGAAACCAACTCGGATCCCGCAGATGACTTCAACAGATAACCGCTAGCACCCAGCCGGAAGGCTTGGGCCGCCATGTCTGGATCCTGGGTCATCGTCAAGTAGATGAGTTTGACCGCCGGCATCAGCTGTTTCAATCGCTGCCCGGCAGTCAAACCGTTCATCGTCGGCATACCGATATCCAAAACGATCACGTGGGGATTGAGTTGCGGGGCCGCTCTTATGAGTTCCAGGCCGTCTCCGAACTCACCGACTATCGCAAATTCAGGCTCAAGCATTTTCTTGAGTGCATCCAACATCAGCCTGTGATCGTCTGCGAGTATTACGCGGGTGCTTAACATAAACCCTCCCTTTGCATCCAAAGCCCGAAATTTGGGGAAACCACGATGGACCGGGCGACTTTTTCCCGTGATGCCTGCTTATTGTGAACAGGTTAGGGGAACGGAAACCTTGATTGTTGTACCGTGCATCGGCTGCGATCGTATTTCAATCTCGCCCTTCACGAGCCGCAGACGCTCTCGCATGCTGGTAAAACCCAGACCATGCTGCATTGCGCCAGACTCCATATCAAATCCACAGCCGTCATCGGAGACAGTGAGATGAACGTAGCCGTCCAACTTATCCAGCATCACCAGCGCGACCTCCGACTCACTGTGTTTTACGCAATTGCGCAGCGCTTCCTGCGCGATCCTGAAAAGACAGAGCGTCACGTCTTGAGAAAGATCCGCGGGGAAACCGCTTTGCTGGCTATGAATCGTGAGCCTGTCATTTGAGAGTTCCCGGCATAAGCTCTCAACCGCGGGCGCTAAACCCAGGTGATCCAGTTTCGAGGGGTGAAGCCGGTACGAAAGACGATGAATGTCGGCCGCGATCTCCTCGACATGCTGCTGTAGCCGTACTACTTGTTGGTGCAGTATGCGAGGGCGGCGGCGGTCGCTTTCCAACTGTTCGAGCTCAATCGACAGGAGCGCCATGCGTTGATTCAGATCGTCGTGCAATTCACGGGCGACCCGACTTCGCTCTTCTTCCTGAGCGGCTATTAGTCGGCTGCCAAGATCTCGGAGGACCTCCTGCATTCGCCTCTGTTCGGTGATGTCGATCATAAATCCATTCACCCCGACAGCCTTGCCGCCGCAATGCGTGACGCTCACCAGGTTATGGATCCAGATGGGCCGGCCATCACTCGCCATCATGCGAAAAGTAACCTCGAAACTATCGTTAATTGATTTTTCCCGGTAAGTGCGACAGGTTGCCGGCAGGTCCTGCGGACAGATGTGTGAAATCAGAAAGTCGGGTGCGTACCAGGCAATGATCGGATAGCCAAGCAGCTCACGCGCCTGCGTACTGACGTACGTGAATCGCCAGGTTTCGGGATCAGCTTCCCAAGCGACAATCTTTGTTGTCTCAAGCAACTGGCTGAGCCGTTGCTCGCTCTTGCGCAGAGCTTCTTTGGGATCGACATCGTCATGGCTGATGAGAACTATCGAGTGCAAGCCGGGAAGATCGAGCCGCGCGGAGTGCACGAGCAGACTGAATGAAGTTGGACGCCCGGCGTATGAGTACCTGGCTTGAATTTCCGTGACTTTGTTATCCAGAAGCTTCTCGACATCGTCCGCCAGTGTTGCCTCGTGAGTCCGCTCGTCTGTCTGGTTCGCAGGCTCGCGGCGGAAAAACCTGAAGTAATGGGGTATCTGATTTCGTTCCCGCGAGAAAAGTGAGTTTCGCTCGAACAGGTGCCAGGCCCGACTCGCGTACCGAATCGCGCCGGTTTCATCCAGCATCGCAATGCTCGAGGCACATGATTCAACTACCTCTTGCAGGAATCTTTCTGAAACATCAGGCGGTTCAACCGGATTCGGAGTCGTAGACCGAGGTCGCCTGACTCGGCTTGAAATGGGCACAACCGACGGGCTTAACCTTAGGCGGTCAGCCAAGACTGAGTCTTTTGCTTTTGCAATGTTTTCGTTCATCACGGGGGGGCCGCGCGAGTTTATTAGTCAACGATCGCTTTCAGCTCATTCCTTTGCTTGCCAAGAATCATGATTGCTCCGTGGAGAATGGCGTGGTCGGCCGATCGCAGGTAGTTGTCCAAATCGGCTTCCGACTCCCATTCACCAAGTAATAAAGACGAGTTTTCGTCTGCGACATCAACATACAGACGAAACCTTTTGCAGCCGGCGGCTCCGTTAATCGGTTCGAGTAGCTGCGTTATCGTTTGCAAGAACTCCTCTCGCTTTTCTGGAAAGACCGTAACGGATGACGTATTCAGAACCATCTCGATAAACTCCACAGAAACGACGTTCCCACCTCAATAGTCGCGCGGGTGAAGCGCCTGGGTTAAAGCATTTGGTGGATTGCGATCTCTATCGACTCACAGGGGCGACTGGGATGTCGCTCACGACGTTGCAAATTCTGTGCAGAACTCTTGCAACCCAGAGGCATTTGCCGTTTGTGCGTTTGCGTACAAGGGTTTACGAAGAGTGGCTTTTACGAAGCGCGCGCGGCCCAGGCATCTCCCGCCCGCCGTATTCCGCAGTTCCGCGATATACCGTGGGTTGGAGATTGCGCGTTTTCTGACTGTCACAATTGCCAGTTTCGCCCGCCATGAAAAAGAAGTAACCAATCCATACACCTCCCGACGCGAACTATTTTCTGCCGCGCCCCTGCGCGCAGGCCTAATCTGCAAAGACGATCAGGAAGCGGAGAGATGCCATGAAGCAACGTGGGGGCCCTGCAAGAAGAAGCGAAAAACAGAAAGGGCGAAGTGATCGCTCGCGGGCGCGGAAGGGCCAGCCTGCCTCGAAAGAATCTGAGGGGCGTTTTCAACTCG
>DATENS010000297.1:0-2107 GCA_035274925.1 Pyrinomonadaceae bacterium
GGAGATCTCCTATTTACCATTTACGATTTAAGATTTACCATTTACCATCAACGATTCAGCCTTCATGCGCCGCGCTATCTTTCCAGGTTCTTTCGATCCGGTCACCAACGGCCATCTCGACATTATTCAGCGCGGCTGTAAGCTCTTCGACGAAATCATCGTCGCCATTCTGGTAAATCCGGAAAAGACAGCCTTCTTCAGTCTCGACGAACGGTCGGAAATTCTCACCGAAGTTCTGAGCACGATCGACCGCGGCGATTGCAAAGTTAGCGTCGAAAGTTTTGCGGGCCTTTTGGTCCAGTACGCCGCTGACCGGGAAGCGCATGCGATCGTGCGCGGCATCCGCGCCATTTCCGATTACGAATACGAGTTGCAGATGGCTTTGATGAACCGGCGCTTGCAGCCGCGGCTGGAGACGGTATTCATGATGCCGGCAGAAGAGTACTCATACGTGAGTTCGCGACTGGTCAAAGAGGTGTTTCAACTGGGGGCGCCGATTGATGGACTGGTGCCGCCGCTGGTTGAGGAGCGGATGAGAAGGAAGAAGTAGTTACTTTGGCTTTCGGGTCTTTGCGAGAACCTGATTTCACGCAAAGGCGCAAAGAAAGAAATGGTAGCAAAAGTTACTTCAAAGTTTCAGACGTCAGACAACGTCGCCGAGATGAAGGCGTCGTCGACGCTCGCGGCAATGCAGCAGGCGGAAGCCATGCGCGCGGCCGGCGTCGATGTTGTCGATCTCGGCACGGGCGAACCTGACTTTGATACACCGCAAAACATCAAGGACGCGGCCGCCGCGGCCATGGCGGCCGGAAAAACAAAATACACGCCCACCGCCGGGACGCGTGATCTGCAAAAAGCGATCATCGATTTTTATCAGCGCACGTTCAATGTCGCCTATGAAGCCAACCAGGTGATGGCCACGGCCGGAGGCAAGCAGGCGATCTTCAATGCAGTTGTTTCGCTTGCGAATCCGGGCGACGAGATTCTGATTCCCAAACCCTACTGGGTCACCTTTCCCGAGATCGCCACGTTCGCGCGGGCCAAGCCTGTCTTTATCGAGACCGAAGACAATGGTTTCGTGCTTACCGCTGACATGGTGCGCAGCGCGATCACTCCCAGGTCGAAACTAATCCTACTTAACTCACCGAGCAATCCTTCGGGTCGCGTGATCCCGCCCAAGGAATTCGAACGCATTCTGGAAGTGTTGGCAGAGCATGGCCTCTATGCCATTTCTGATGAGTGCTATCTGCGCTTTGTTTATCCACCGGCGACGGTATTCAGTGCTGCTTCGTTGTCGAGCGAGCTGCGAAGTCGACTGTGCATTGCCGGATCGTTTTCCAAGACATACGCGATGACTGGTTGGCGCGTGGGCTATTCGCTCGCAAATTCGGATTGGACGCGTGCGATGCTGAAGGTGCAGGGGCACTCAACCAGTAACACAACCTCGATCGCGCAGGCGGCAGCCGCAGAAGCATTAAACGGTACGCAGGAATCGGTCGCAGCAATGCTGGGTGAATACACGCGCCGGCGCGAGTGGTTGCTCAGCGCGCTCAATGAAATCCCCGGACTTCGTTGTCCGCAACCCGAGGGCGCCTTCTACGCTTTTCCTGATGTGCGCGGATGTTTCAAAGGACGTCTGAAGTCGTCTGCCGAGTTCGCCAACGAGCTGTTGGAGAAAGAGCAAACCGTGGTAACGGATGGCGCAGGGTTCGGCGCCGACGGCTACATTCGCATTTCCTATGCAACCTCGCTGGATCGCCTGCAGGAAGGCGTGAAGAGAATAAGACGCGTAATCGAAGGAAACTAGCTTTCTCTTCCCTCTCCGTGGCGAAGGGTTTCGCTTCAGCGCCAGTTGGCGAAGCCAACGAAATGTTAGTAGCCCACAGCGCCAGCTGTGGGTTAGCGTGAACGATCGGAAACCAGAGCCCCGGAGGGGCGCAATGATTGTAAGCCATGTCGCTCGCTTCGCGAGCTCCGTTTTAAATCTCGAACGCGAACCCACAGCTAGCGCTGTGGGCTACTGATATGCCGCCCGCAATGCGGGCTTAGAAGTTTTACTCGCTCGCGACGCAGTCTGTACGCCCTCACCCCGGCCCTCTCCCAGAGG
>DATENS010000298.1:0-3857 GCA_035274925.1 Pyrinomonadaceae bacterium
GGGTCGGGGTCCTGGACAATGGTGACTATTCCTCCGTGCTGGTGTACTGGAAGGAAAATAACGCAATCGTACTTTGGGAGCAGGATCGCGGATACAACTACCAGAACGGCAACTTCGACCCGCGTTACGATTTGGCGCAAACGCGCCGATATTGGCGGCTAAACAGGGACATTCGCTCTCCGGATGCGCCCAGTAATTTCTTGATTACGAAGCGAGAAGCTCGGGAGTGGCTTAACGATTGTTTGCGATTCGGTAAGCTTTACGTAATCGTTCGTTAGAGGCGCGAGCCAACAAATCGTCGAACCGGAGCGGCGGAGAGCGCGGGCTCATTGCTGATTTTCAATTGACGATTGTCGATTTGATTCGCGCCGCCCGGTTCAATTCTCACCTTGCGCGGCTGGACTTTAGATGCCATTTCCAATCGACGAATTAACACGGGACATGATCAAGAGTCATTTCCGAAGAAAGAACTTAGTTTGGACTGAGGACTATTTCCTGGCGGCGCTCGAGTCCAGCCAAAAGTATGACGTTTATTGGGCTACCATTGCGCTACGCGATTGTGGAACAACACGCTGCGTGGATGCTCTGAAAGCAAAACTGAATTATCCGATGAAAGATGTGAGTTGTACTGCCATCCTGACGATCGCGCATATCGCTCGGGAAAGTGAAACTCCGTTCTACGCCCAAGCACTCCTCTCCCCGATCTACAAAGAGAAAACATACGCAATGTGGGCTATACAAGATGCCGCCGATGCTCGCGCAGTCCCGCCCGTCCTGGCGTATTTCAAGAAGAACCGAGCTAAACTACTTCGCGGCAAACTTATCAATGCCACACTCGCTGATGGAATTGAATATCTTCACCGATACCGGGTTGGTAATCCTGACGTTACTAAGTTTTTCGAAGAGGTTAGGAATGCCTGGAGTGCCCTGGCGGCAGGTGAACGAAGCGAAATTCTTAAACGTGTGCCGAACTTCATGGGCGATAACGCCGCCCAGCAAATCGTGGGACGTGATCCGCGATAGCGTGTTTCTCAAGCTCTACGAAGCTTCGTGCCGGGGCGTTATTTTGTAGTCGTGGCTCTCTGTGGCTCTCTGGGCTCGCTCACCCTTGGGCTAAACTCTGTCGCCAGATACGCCGGCTCACGGACAAGACATTCTTCACCTAGATGCATCAGCCGAGGAGTTGGTGAGCATTGGGGGCTGCGATAATAATGCGTCGGAAGAAAATACTGGTGATCATCGTCGCGCTGGGGTTGCTGCTTGCCTGTATCGTCGCGCTGAGAATGCGAAGGGACAAGCCGGTTGGCCCGAAGGTGTCGGACACTTCGCGATTAATCGGAGGCCCGGCCTTCGAGGTTCAGGTCGAGATGCCTGCATTCAATTCCGGCCGCGCACCCTGGGAGATCCCTGGCGTCATCCTGGGTTACGATCGTGGACCTCGGTTCGATCAGGCAAGTCCTGGCGCGCAAGTCGGCAGAATAGCCCCGAATCATATCGAGCTTAGCGCCAGCGGCGGCTGGGACCTCTTGATCGAGACGGACGGCGAAGGACGGCTCGCTGAAGCAACACACGTAGCATTCCCGGTAAAACTCGGGGGCAGACCGTTGAAATTCAATTGTCGACCGGCAGGCCCGACCGTTGGCTACCTTCACATCACCGCGCCCACGGGCTCGGAGCAACTCGAAGGGAGTTTCCAACTGGAAATCTCCATCTGCAAAAACGCTGTCTCAGGAAAAACTGCCGCGTGGCCCTACCGACCGCTCAAGGTCCGTGGGAACTTTGCAGGATTGAAAAGGTAAGGATGAAGCACGTGCGGACGGTCAACTCCGACGTTGAAAGTAAAGGGGTGCATAAGGCTCTTAGGACTACAACTCGCAGATACGCATTATTGGGAGGTGAAGATGCAATCTGAAAAGAGCGTGGGACGAATTATCGGCGTCCTCTTCCTGGTGCAAGTGCTGCTTGCGCCGCCGGTATACACTCAGTGGGGAATGTTGGGTTCCGCGACTGCGCCGGACTTTCTGGCTAATGCCGCGGGAAGTGCGACGCAGATCAGAGTGGGGGTGCTTCTCACGTTTGTGCTCAGCGCGCTGACGCTCGCCGCTGCACTCATCGCCCTGCCGGTCTTTCGCAAGTACAGCGAGAGACTGGCGTTCTTATTCCTCGCGCTCACTGTCGTCGGATTAGCTACCCAAGTCATAGAAAGCGTTGCAACTCGAGACTTGCTCGCCATGAGCCTGATGTACACAAACGGCGACGCGCCGAAAGAGTTTCTCGAACCGCTCGGTGCTTTAGCGCGCTCTACCTGGACCTCGGCGCATTTTGCAAATCTGATGCTGGGTCACGTCAAAGCCTTCGCATTCTTCATGATCATCTACCGCTTCGCTCTGGTTCCCCGTGTACTCGGAGGAATCGGGATGGCAGCGACCGTTCTATCGACAACGGCGGCCACAATGCCGCTCCTCGGATATCGGTTTTCGTACCCGATGATCGCGCCTGCAGCTTTGACACAGCTTGCTCTCACCCTGTGGCTGATTGTGAAGGGGTTCAAGGAGAGGCAGCACGCCGGCGCTGCGTAACAACTCGTTGGACAGGAGCGGCCGAAGCGTGACGCTTAAGCGCTAGCGCAAAGAAATGAATTCGCGCCGTTCGGTCAACTTAGGCGTGGAGTGGCTTCACCAATTTAACTCTGGAGGTAGCAACCGTTGCGACAAAACCTTAAATCGTGTTCGTCCCGTAAGTGCTTTGGCCGCGTTCTCTTAATGCTACTCCTTACCCCCAGCTTTGCCGTCGCCCAATCACAAACTCTTCCGCCTACGGGTAAAGACCAGGAATTGACTGTGTCTGATTTGCTCAAACTGCCGGGAAATATTCTGGCCCAAGGCTCAAATACTAAAGCGGTGAGTGCTTTCAAAGTGACTACGTATCGTGTTGAGGAGGTCGTGTTACCAAGAACTATTGAAGTCGCAATTTGTGCGCAGAAGGTTCACCTTGGTAAAGCGCTTCGCCTAACTGTCATGGGAGGACCTTTTCCTGTGCGCGCTTTGCCGCCGGTCATTTGGGTTGACGACACTGTCGTTGGTTATGGGATCGAAAGCGTTGACCTTGACGCTATCACCGCTGTTACATTTGACTACTCGCTGTTACGCGAAGGCGCGACGATTTATCTTTCATACGGCGACAAGACAGACAAAGACGGGCGGGTTGCTGTTCCTGAGAGACTCAAGCTTAAGGACGGTAAGGGGAACGATTGATAGCCGGTCGCTATCGCTCCCGGTTCTGACACCGAGTCACTCCCACTCAATTGTACTGGGCGGTTTCGAGCTGATGTCGTAAACGACGCGGTTAACACCTTTTATCTCTGAGACAATGCGGGTAGATATGCGGGCTAGCAGATCGTGCGGCAGGAGCGCCCAATCGGCCGTCATGCCGTCAACGCTGGTCACCGCCCGGATGGCAATCACCTGTTCGTAAGTCCTTTCATCTCCCATTACGCCCACGGTCGAGACCGGAAGCAGGACGGCAAAAGATTGCCACACGGCCGCGTATAGTTCGGCGCGTCTTAGCTCTTCATCGAAGATACGATCAGCGCCGCGCAGGATTCGAAGTCTTTCCGCGGTCACTTCTCCGAGGATTCTCACCGCGAGACCTGGCCCCGGAAACGGATGACGTTGAAGTATCTCGTCGGGAACGCCGAGCTCACCACCGATCAGTCTTACTTCGTCTTTGAAGAGTTCGCGCAGCGGTTCGATCAGGCGGAGATTCATCTTTTCAGGCAGTCCGCCCACGTTGTGATGGCTCTTGATGGTTGCCGACGGTCCCTTCACCGAAACCGACTCGATCACGTCGGGATAGAG
>DATENS010000299.1:0-5615 GCA_035274925.1 Pyrinomonadaceae bacterium
AGCGCTCAAGCTTTCCTTGTTGCTTGCGGACCTAAGTTTGTCAAAATCACCAAGCGTTCAGTCCTCATGTGTCGCCGGCAGACAATACAAAGAAGTGTGTGATAGTGTCTTGTGACTATTTAGTCATGAATTCAAAGTCTCAGTGGTACAGGAATTAGAATTTCGCGGTGCTCTTGAACTACGAGTCTTAGGGATGTCGTGAAGTCTCGTGTCACTGTAGCCTTACAGAAAAATCATACATTTCGCCCTCACACATGCTCGATAATGAGGGAGGGGAGAAGTGGTCGAGTCGAAGCCGATTAAAAATCCGTTCCCAGGTCCCCGCCCTTTTGAGACCGATGAATACACGCTCTTTTTCGGTCGGGAAGAACATTCGGAGCAGTTACTTCTCAGACTACAACGCGCCCGGTTCCTGGCGCTGTTGGGCAATTCTGGCAGCGGCAAGACTTCACTAATTCGGGCCGGTTTGATGCCCGCGCTGCACGGTGGAATGATGCCTGGCGCCGACTCTGGATGGCGTATCGCGTTAATGCGGCCCGGTCGGGATCCGATCGGCAATCTTGCCGGAGAACTCGTAAAGGAAGGAGTTCTTCCGCACGCGGGCGCGGGTCTTCCCGGTGATGAAGCGGAGGCTGCGGTTGGGGCGATACTCAGAAGCGGTTCTCTTGGAATGGTCCAGGTCGCTCGCGAGGGGCGGCTTCCGGAGAATGAGAAGCTTCTGATCTTTGTAGACCATTTCGAGGAATTGTTCCGTTTTCCCGAGACGCGAGAAGCTACGAGCAACGCCGACGAAGCCTTCACCTTCGTAAAACTGCTGCTTGAGGCCACCAAACAGCAAGAGCTACCTATTTACGTGGCGGTCGCCATGCGTTCCGACTTTGTTGGTGACTGCGCACAGTTTCAGGGATTGCCTGAAGCTATAAACGACGGACCGTATCTCATTCCGCGCATGACACGTGATGAGCTGAAATTTGCAATCGTCGGGCCAGTAAGGATCGCGCGCGGAAGGATCGACAATTCGCTCGTTACCCGCCTTTTGAATGAGGTGGACGATAACCACGATCAACTTCCAATACTTCAGCACGCCCTGATGCGCACATGGGAGCACTGGCAAACTTATGGTCGTACTGGTGAACCTATGGGTATTGAAGACTATGAGGCCATCGGCACCATGGCAGACGCAATTTCACTTCACGGGGACGCTGTGTTTAATGGTTTGCGGAATGACAACAGCCGCTTGATTGCCGAGAGAGTATTCAAAGCGTTGAGCGAGCGAGGCAGTGATAATCGGGAGGTCTGCCGGCCAACCAGTTTGGCAAAGCTCTGCAACATTGCAGGCGCGAGTGAGCAGGATGTGAGAATTGTAATAGATGTTTTCCGAGATGTGCGATGCTCATTTCTGATGCCCCCCACTGCCATCGAGCTGCAACCTAAAACCGTTATTGACATTTCTCACGCGAGCCTAATCCGCAACTGGAAGCGGTTGTCGGAATGGGCCAAGGAGTAACTGCCTCAGACGCCAGTCGCGAGGCGAGTACTTGCAAACACAATTGAACCATCCCTTGGAGCAACCAGTTCCTCCATGCTGAATGATCCCACCAACATTTCTCGCGCTCATGAAGGCACTTCAACTTGGCTGATGATCTATCGCGTTAAGTATCGACAGAAAGCGAGGATGCTTATGCAGCCGCTGCCAGATCGGATTGGTTTTGAACCAGGGTAAGTTTTCATTCCCGATATTGATCGCCCGCTCTAACCATTTAAAAGCCTCCTGATCTTCTCCCAGCATGACGTACGCAGTTGCAACCCAATAAGGTACATCTTGCGTTAAGGCGGCAACTTCCTTCACTCTTTGGTTTAGTTGAGCACGCGCTCCCGCATGGTCGCCGAGGGCAGCAAGGCACATCGCATAATGCGGTCGAATTCCATCCATCTCCGGATTTTCTTCCAGCACCCCTTGCAGCAGCGTTCCAGCCTCACTCACTCTGCCTTGCAGCAGCCAACACATCGCGCGAAAGGTTTTAATTAAGGGATGATAAGGCGCAACCGGTTCACCTTCATCCAACTCCTTCAGCGCTGATTCGTAACGTCTCTGATAAATAAAAATCCGGGCACGGCTATAACTCACTACCACGCGTTCTTTGGGGTTTAACAACAAAAGTTTATCTAAGCAGCGTAAAGCTCTTTTGTAATCTCCATCCAGGCGGTAAAGAAATGATCCGATAAACTGCACACCGATGTCGTGCGGATATGTTTTCAAAAGATCAGCCACTTTGCGGCGTGCGACATCTTTCTTCCCCTGTGAAATTAGGAAGAAGACTTTATTGGTGTTAGCTTCCACAATGCCGGGATCGAGCGCCAGCGCTTTATTAAAAGCATCTTCAGCAGCGAGATAGTCCTCGTTGTTTCCGACAAAACTGATGATCCTGCTTGTGTAACAACTTCCCAGTCCACTATAGGCGCGTGCAAATTGCGGGTCGATTTCGACTGAACGTGAGAAGTGTGCGATGGCTGCTTCAATCTGCTCTTTGTTCAAGGCACGGAAAATGAACCGTCCCATTACATCGCGCCCGCGAAGATACTCGTCATAACTGGCGAGGGCGTTGTCTATAAGACCTTTCATCTCATCGCGCCCCCGGAGGTATTCTCTAAAGGCGTTCGTGTGGCTGGTCTCATGATCGATCGGTTCTGCCGATGTCAGCGTCAGATGAAGGCCGGTGATGATGCGTTGCGCAATCATGTCTAAGAGGGAGATGACGTCTGTCTCCTCAGCACTAAGACGTTCACTCCAAATTATGTTTCCGCCGTCTACATCGAGGAGCTGCGCCGTAACGGTCATGCGATTGGCGTGGCGCAAGAAGTTTGCCGAGAGCACTTTTGCAACCTTTAATTCGCGTCCTGCCTGGAGTGGATCAAAGACAGCGGCTTTGTAATTCATTATGGCGGCTGAGGGACGGACGATTATTGACGCCACCCCCGCGAGTTCGGTGATCACTGCATCCGCCAGCGCGAATTCATAAAAATTATCGTCCGGGTCTCCACTTAAATTCTGAAAAGGCAAGATTGCCAAGGTCTCCTTGTCAGCAGACTGATCTTCAACCGGCGATTCGTGAAGTTCTTCATCTGACGGGGCATTTATTTTTCCAACGGCTATTCGATTGATCCAACGCGCCGCCCGCTGCAATGCACTCGGCAGTCCGTGAAACTCAGGTGTACTCATTCGAACTCGTTCCAGCAGCGCATCCGTTTCGCCATCGCCGCTGGACACCTCACGCAACATAATTGCCAATTCGTCACGTAATTCGGCGGCCGTCTGATACCTCTCATCAGCAGTTTTGGCCATGGCTTTTGACACTATGGCCTGCAAGTGCTCGGGGACTTCCTCGCCACGGCGTTGCGCGATTGGTACAGGCTCATCATTGATCAATGCCGACCGTACATCCCGCACGTTCTTGCCGTGAAAGGGCCACGTCCCTGTGAGCATTTCGTAGAGCAATACACCGGTCGAAAAGATATCTGCCCGGTGATCAACGTCCTCACCGCGAGCTTGTTCCGGAGCCGCGTACGTTGCCGTGCCGCGCGGCGAGCCTGGTTCTGTAATCTGAATTTCTTGTGAGGTGATGCTGGTTTTCGTGTCAGTCTCTTCAATGAACTTCGCCAGACCAAAATCAAGAATCTTGACCAAGCCTTCGTCTGTGACCATCACGTTTCCGGCTTTGATGTCCCGGTGAATTATGTTTCGCCCGTGGATTGTCGCTAAAGCATCGGCCACCTGAATTCCAATTCGTAAAGCAGTCTCTAATTTCAAGGGTCGTCCATTGACCAACTGTCGTACGGTACGACCTTCGATCAACTGCATTATCATTAAATGCAGCCCTTCCACTTCATCAAACCCATAAACTGTGCAGACGTTTGGATGATCCAGGGAGGATATTAATTGCGCTTCCCGTTCAAAGCGTTTGAGATTGCGGTCATTGTCCGTCAACTCGTGAGGCAATACCTTGATCACCACAAGACGGTTTAACCTGATGTCACGTGCTCTATAAACATCACCATGCCCGCCCGCGCCAAGCTTTTCCAGAATTTCATAATTTAAGAGTTGTCTTCCGATCATCTCTGACCACTTTTTGTCCCGCGAGTCGTGAATTAGCTTGAGGAAGTATAGTTCACGCGAACTCCTTGACAACTGCGTCGGCGATATAACAAAAACAAGACCAGCGAAAGGAATCCAAACATGAGCACCCCAGAAAACGAGGCGGATAAACCGGCGAACGGACGACGGCGTCGCATCACCATCTATGCAATAGTGTTGGCCGTAGTCTTTCTAACCGGTTTAGTCCCGATGTGGTTTGTTGCTCGCGCGCGTGCCGCTGAACGTGATGCGGCCCAACGTGATTTACGGTTATGCCGGCTGGAAAACAGTCTTTTATCAGCAGCTGTTGATTCCCGCCGAGGTGAATATGAGCGGGCGCGTCAGGCAGCAAGTAGCTTTTTCACTTTATTGCGCGAACAGGTGGATGGCGCCTCGCCGGATTTGACGACCGTTCAACGGGACAGTCTCCGGCCGTTAATGAATCAACGCGACGAACTCATCACCCTACTGGCGCGAAGCGATCCCGCTGCCGCAGATCGCCTGACCGAGTTGTACATGTCGTTCCGCAAAGCTATGGGTGGCACGTAGGCTAGTACAGAGAACACACGGCCCGGTAAGCCTAAACGCTAGTACGCACGACCTCGACTGAACAATGGGCGCGCGCTGTGACTGCCGCGGAGACGCTTCCCAAAAGAAACGATCTGGCTCGACCCATTTGACCTGTTGCACCGACAAAGATCGAATCTGCATCCCATTCTCGTGCAGTCTCGACCAAAGCGGACCGCGGGTCGCCTTCCAAGAGGACCGAGGTGACGGAGAGTCCCGTCGCACGCAGTCTTTCCGACGCCTCGTCCAATTCGGTCCGTATCCAGGAAGTTTCCTTTGTGTTTGTCTCGTCAACCCACTTAGAAACAACGGGAACCAGCCTCCCCACAATCGATGGTTTCAAAGGCTCGTGGACAGCAACTACCTGAGCCATGCTCCCTTGCGGCCAGTCACGCGACCCAACCACAGCGAGAGCGGTCTTTGCGACTGATCCACCATCAATGCCGACGATAAGGCGAACTGCTGCAGGCTCGACATCAACCTTACCGCGTGCAACGCGTACGGAGCAGCGCGCTTCGGTGATGACCTTTTGCGAAACACTGCCGAGCACCAGACGTCCAACTGCCGAGCGACCGTGTGATCCCACGACGATGAGGTCCGGCTGCCAGTCCTCTGCGAAGTCAAGGATCGCTGAAGCAGGTGAGCCTCGCTCAACTTTCGCGTTTACCGTCCATTCAGGAAAGTTCGTTTTCAGCCGTTCGACCGCTCGAAGCGCGAGTCTGTTTGCTTCTTCCACTACAGGCTCCTGGCTCGGATCAGGCAACAGCAGATAACTCTCAGGGTGAGGCGGTGGAAGCCACCGTTCCACAACGCCAAAGACAAGAGTTTCCGCGCGATGCGGGAGACCGGCGCGCGTTAGATCGTCGAGCGCTGCTTCGGCGCATTCAGAACCGTCATAACCAATTAGAATTCTCAT
>DATENS010000300.1:0-5867 GCA_035274925.1 Pyrinomonadaceae bacterium
GTTCTCTCTAAATTGATCAAATGCGCGGTGCCCTGAAATTTCTCGATCGTGCCGGTTCTACCGGCGCGTTGATTGCGGCAATCGCTGCTCCCTGCTGCTTTCCAGTATTCGCGGCCATTAGTGCGGCCGTCGGGCTGAGCACGCTCGGCCAGTACGAAACGGCCGTGCTTTATATCTTCCAAGCGTTCGCGGCACTCGCGCTAGTCGGGTTGATTTTGGCTACCCTGGAGCATCGGCGACCTGGTCCCATTACGTTGGGATTCCTCAGTGCCGCGGTCCTTGGCTACGCGTTTTATTTCTCAATGTCGCCAACCGCTCTTTATACCGGCTTGGGAGGTTTACTCGTCGCGACGATCTGGAATCGGTTCACCGTCGGCAAGAGCAAGGAAAAGGCAGTTCCGATGCTGAATTCAGTCGTCACTTGTCCACAATGCGGACATCGCAGCGAAGAGACAATGCCGACTAACGCTTGTTTGTTCTTCTACGACTGTCCGCAGTGTCATGCGCGGCTCAAACCGAAACCGGGCGATTGCTGTGTCTTCTGCAGCTACGGCTCGGTGCCGTGTCCTCCCGTTCAGATTGGCGAAGCGTGTTGCGCGTAACGTGAACGCACACGTGTAAGCTTGTTCTCACTCCCGCTGCGAAGCCGCATCACCGCGCCGTTACTGGTGCGGAATCGTCTCGCCGATACGAAGCAATTCGCCCTGGTAATCATGTGGCTGTTCCAAGTGCGGCCAGTGCCCCGAATGCTCGAACCAAATGAGGTGTTTGCCCCGAGGGGCGTCCAGCGCGTTGAAGTAGCGTTCTGCCATCGCAGCTGAAACCGTAACCAGCCGATCATGTCGCCCCTCGAAAAAATAGACCGGAACAGCGATGCGCGGTGCGTCCTGCAACAGGTTTGTTTTGTAGAACACTTCGCGCCATAGCTCGTCGAAGGAGGTTCGTGCGCCCCAGGCAAGATTCACGAGGTCGCGCCACGAGTAGATCGGCGATTCGAACGCCAATCGAACAAATTGGAGGCGACTCATCGGGCGGTAGTCAGCGGCGTTGAAGTAAGCGACCCACTTCTTCATCGTACGGAAGTCGCGCATCGACTCGTACGGCGGTACACCGATTCGCTTTAGCTCGGGCGCAGCCTGTACGTGCGACGTTTGCTCTGCTTGTTCGAGCGCCCATCGATACATCATCCGCTCGGATTCCGGCGCGTCTGCGAATTGGCTGATGCCGATGTAGGCGAAGAACTTGTCGGGATCGCGTGCTGCCGCAAGCGCGCCAACCAGCGCACCCCACGAGTGTCCGACAAGAAGCAGCTTCTGCGCATTGAAGCGTTTCAAGAGTAAGTCGGTCAGCTCGCGTGTGTCGGAAACAAATTGTTCCACATCGAGCGAATCATGCGGTGCTGGATACGACTTGCCAGCACCGCGCTGATCCCATTGCACGACGACAAAATCCTTTTCCAAACCGGCGTTCAAGTGCGCGAACGGCATCTCGGGAAAGCCGGGCCCACCGTGCACAAAAAGCAGCAGCGGCTTCGTTCGATTCCAACCACGAATGAGAATCCATTGATCGGCGCCGCCGAGCCGAATCTTCTCAAGTGAATTGATTCCACTGCGCGAGATGATCGCAATGCGTGCGGCAACCCTCCGCTGCAGGATGCTGCGACCGATGGTGAGCAGCGCAATTCCGGCGGACAGAACTATCAGCACCCAGACAGTCACGCGTTTTATCCGGCTCATCACCGCAGTTGCTTCACTATCAAAATGATCAACAAGATGATCACTAGAATCCCAGCGATCGTCCAAATCCACATCGGACCTATCATCATGACGACATTTCACCTCCTCTGCGGCGGTTCTGCTGCGCGACTAGAAAAAGAACGAACGACAAAGCGGCAAAGCCGAGATCATCGAACGCCATCAGCCAGTTAAGCGGGTGCGGAAAGAATATTCCGAAACAGCCGCAATCAGGCAGACGAATGCCGCGGACAACCGTAATGATGGTCGCGAGGGCATAGCCAAGATGGAATACAACCGCCGCGATCGCGGCCCGCGGCAGATGCCAGCCCGAAAAGAGCCAAAGCGCGAGGATTAGTTCCGAGAGCGATGCGACAATTCCTAGCGGCAGCAAGCTCCAGGCCGGGAACAGTTGCCATTTCGCCAGCGTCTCAGCGAAAGCGCGGTTATCCAGCAGCTTTCCGATTGCGGCGATGAGCAAGACGCCTCCAATCAAGGAAACGAGCGCCAGGCGGATCGCAATAAATGCTCTGGAATGTTCCGATTTCATCCGCTCGCAGATTCAATTAACGTGCAGAATTCCGCGAGCGTTGTCTTTCGTTTGGGAGCGCGTTTCCAACGCGCAAGATTGCGGGAGAGAGAATCTCTGAACCGTTCCAGCTCCTGCAACTTGGATTCAGTTTCGGCCAGCGTTCCTTCAGCTATGGCAAGGACGGACCGGCACGTTTCGCTTCCGCATCCGTGCAGACTCAGGATTCGCTGCACTTCATCCAGACTGAATCCAAGGGCTTGCGCCTTTCGGATAAAGCGCACGCGCCGCAAAGTAGCCTCCGCGTAGACGCGATAGCCACTCGCTGTTCGCGAAGGCTTGAGGAGGAGCCCGATTCGCTCATAAAACCGAATCGTATCGGGCTTCACTCCCGCAAGCTTTGCCAACCGTCCGATCAGTAGCGGCTTCTCCGTCATCGTGCGAGCAACGCTGCCTGCTCACGTGTGATTCGACCTTCAAAGATGATAGCTCCGTTCACAACAAGTGTCGGCATCGCACGCACGCCATACGCCTTGCCCTCGTCGCACATGTGGTGAGGAGAGCAGCGTCGCTCGATGACTTCGCAGCCGCACGAGGAAACTGCTTCCTTCACCATCCGCACCGTGTCTTCGCAGAGCGAGCAACCTGCGGTGAAAACTTCAATTTTTCTTTTACCCGTCATTTCGTTCACCTCCCTTCGCTACAGTTGTCGGCTACATGCCCTTGCAGCAACACTTGTCGAGTGTCTTGCCTGTAAGTTTGCACAGAAGTTTTCCGTTCTTCTGCTTCTCGCAGCAGCACGTCTTCACCTCTTTGCCCGTCAATGTGCAGGTCATCTTCGGCGAAGCCGCCGACGCAATCGTTGCGACTATCAATGCCGCCATCAGGGGCAGCCATTTCGTAATTGGTTTCATCAATTCACCTCCTCTTTTTGTTAACTTGATCTGTCTACACCTTGGAGCCATGTCCAAGGTCAAGTATTGATTTACCCATTCATTCTCGCGGTCGGCTGCATCTTGAGCAGCCGCTGCCAATAAATGACCCACATGATTTCCAGCACGACCAGGAGAAGGAGAGCAACGAAGAGTAGAACGCCGAAGATCACGGAAGTGCCAACGATAAACGGCATTGCCGCTTCCTCTTTCTGCATCATCTCCTGGCACATATCTGCCAGACGTTTCATCGACTCCATGTCTCCCATTTGAGACATGGCTTGCATTTGCGGAGGCGGTGATGGCTGCAATGTAGAAGGCGGTGTCGGTGACGGGGCCATCTGCGCGAAGACGGAAGCACCGACAGCAACGGTCGTTAGGCATATCAATAACTTTGTTTTCATCTTTTTATCGTTTTGTGTTTACTCGTTAGGATGAGTTGCGGGTGCGAAAGCAGACATGTGTAATTCTTCTCCGGTCCGATTTGGCAGTTCGCGTCCTCGCCAGATCACATAAATCACGGGGTAAAGAAGCAGTTCCAGAATAGCCGAGGTAACAACTCCGCCGATCATCGGCGTGGCGATTCGTTTCATCACATCGGCGCCGGCTTCGGTGGCGGGTGACCACATGATGGGGAGCAGGCCGAAGAGAATCGCGCAGACAGTCATAATCTTCGGCCGAATGCGCTGAACAGCGCCTTCTTTTACGGCTTCGTGGAGGTCGTCCATGGAGTTCATCCGGCCCTCCGCGCGAAATTTTTCCCAGGCATGATCGAGATAGAGCAGCATCACCACGCCGGTCTCCGCATCGAGTCCGGCAAGGGCGATTATTCCTACCCAGACGGCCACACTCATGTTGTAGCCGAGCAGCCAGATCAGCCAGAAAGCGCCGATGAGTGAGAACGGCACTGCCAGCAAAACGATCGCCGTCTTGGTCAGCGATTTCGTGTTCATGTAAAGCAAGACGAAGATGATCAGGAGTGTGAACGGGATGACGACCTGGAGTTTCTTGAGTGCCGCTTGCAGGTACTCGAATTGTCCTGCCCACTGAATGTAATAGCCGGGCGGAAACTGAATCGTCTGGCCGAGCTTCTGCGATGCGCGACGCACGTAGCCGTCGATGTCACTGGTTGTGATGTCGACGAAGACAAAGCCGACGAGCTGGCCATTCTCATTTCGAATTGAGGGCGGACCGGTTTTGTATTTAATGTCAGCCAGCATCGAGATCGGCACTTGCGCGCCCGTTGGCGTGGAGACGAGCACCCGCTTCAGCGCATCGAGGTCCTCGCGAAAATCGCGCGCGTAGCGAACGCTGACCGGATACCGCTCGCGCCCCTCCACGGTGGTGGTGATGTTCTTTCCACCAATGGCGCTTTCGACGACATCATTCACGTCGCCCACCTTCAACCCGTAGCGCGCGGCGCTTTCGCGATTCACTTCGAAATCGAGGAAATAACCGCCAGTCGTCCGCTCCGCGTAAGCACTGCGCGTATCAGGAAAGTCGGTTAGCGCTCTCTCAATCTGCACTCCGATCTCCTGAATGGTGTGCAAATCCGGTCCGAAAATCTTTATGCCGACTTTGCTGCGGAAACCGGTCGTAAGCATTTCCGTGCGCGTCTGAATCGGCATCCAAAAGATGTTCGCCATGCCCGGTGTTTTGATGTTCGCGTTCATCTCTGCGGTGATCTTGTCCCACGTCATTCCCGTCCGCCATTGAGCAGGCGGTTTGAGCGTCACCACCGTCTCAAACATTGAGAGCGGCGCGGGGTCGGTAGGCGATTCGGCCTGCCCGGCTTTACCGAAAACTGTCTGCACTTCCGGGATTTTCCTGAGTTGTCGATCTTGTATTTGCAGGATCTTTGTGGCCTCAGTGATCGACATGCCGGGCACAGCGGTGGGCATGTAAAGAATCGTTCCTTCGTTCAGCGGCGGCATGAATTCGGAGCCAAGCCGCTTAAAGGGAATAATCGTGATCACGAGCAACAATGCGGCAACTACGAGAGTGATAACCCGATGTCGCAGAACGAAGTTCACGATGGGCTGGTAAGCCCAAATCAGAAATCGGTTCACCGGGTTCTTCGCTTCCGGTGTGATCCGACCGCGGATCATCAGCGTCATGAGCACCGGGACGAGCGTTATTCCGAGAAACGCGGCGAAGAACATCGAGAACGTCTTCGTGAACGCCAGCGGCTTGAACAACCGGCCTTCCTGCGCTTCGAGCGAAAAGACCGGAATGAAACTGACGGTGATGACCAGCAGCGAAAAGAAGAGCGGCCTGCCGACTGATTTAGCGGCGGCGATGATTGTGCTGATGCGTTCGCGCGCGTTGGGCTCGCGCCCGTTCTCTTCACGAAAGTGCTCGAGGAACTTGTGCGCGTTCTCGACCATGATGATGGCTGAATCGACCATCGCGCCGATGGCAATCGCGATTCCGCCTAACGACATGATGTTGCTCGTCAGCCCGAGCCGAAACATCGGCAGGAACGAGAGAATGATCGCGATCGGAAGCGTGATGATGGCGACAAAAGCCGAACGCAGATGCCAGAGAAAAATGATACAGACGAGTGCAACGACGATGCTTTCCTCAATCAGCTTTCGGCGCAGCGTCGCAATCGAGTTCTTGATCAGCTCGCTCCGGTCATACGTCGGAACAATCTTCACCCCTTCAGGGAGG
>DATENS010000301.1:0-5681 GCA_035274925.1 Pyrinomonadaceae bacterium
TCGGCGATCCCTTTGCCGGCAATATCGAATGCCGTTCCGTGATCGACTGAGGTGCGAATGAACGGCAAGCCCAGAGTAACATTCACGGCCTCGCCAAAGGAAAGGCATTTTACCGGAATCATCGCTTGATCGTGATAACACGCGACGACGGCGTCAAATTCACCACGCGAAGCACGCAAAAAAACTGTGTCGGCAGAAAAAGGTCCGGCCACGTCCAAGCCATCTTTGGTACGGCACGCCTCGATCGCGGGCATGATTTCTGAAGCTTCCTCAACGCCGAACAATCCACCCTCAGCGCCGTGCGGATTCAAGGCCGCCACCGCCAATCTTGGTCTTTCAATTCCCCAGCGGCGGAGCTCGCGGTCAGCAAGCCGGATGGTTCGCTCCAATCGTTCCCGCTCAACCAGTCGAATCGCTTCCGCGAGCGGAACGTGGGTCGAGATCAACACCACCCTTAAGTTTTCAGCGACAAAAGCCATCGCATATTCTTCGCTGCCGGTCAGATGCGCGAGGAATTCAGTGTGCCCCGGAAAGCTGTAACCACCGAGGAAAAGGGCACGCTTGTTTATTGGCGCTGTAGCGATCGCATCGACGCTACCCGCCGCGCACAGCTCAACCGCAGCTTCGATGTAACCTCCGGCAGCGCGACCGGCGGCAGCCGACTCGATTCCGGGTTCGATGACGCCGTTAATATTGTCGAGATGATAGATGAGCGGCTCAGTCAGATGTTCGGGGATCGGTTCGCCTTTGCGAACGATGTCGTAACCGGATTGCAAATCAAGCGTGCGCGCAGTGTGGGCCAGCAGCTGCGCATCGCCAATGATCAGCGGCACACAGCAGGCAACGATCTCTTTTTCAGCTACAGCTTTAAGAACGACTTCCGGGCCGATTCCCGCTGGGTCGCCCATTGTGATGGCGACGCGCGGTAAGGACCCGGAAGCTCGAACATCCGGCGATGGATTATTGGCAAACTGCCTCATTGGTTTGAGACTGAAGCGCAATAAGGAAGGGGCGGGCTCCCGTTAAGGGTCAGCAATTAGCTGGCTACTTGCTCAACGCGTTCGTCTGCTTTGAACATGTACTTGATGTTGCGTTTTAACAACAAAAGGTTCGGTGCGTCCTTGCGATTCACTTTCAAGGCGCCGCGATCGTACCACTCGATGGTGCCTTCAATTTCTTCACCATCAAGCAACACGATGATCATCGGCGTATGAGCATCGATCTGCTTTTTATAGTAAAAGAGTTCGGCGTTGGTCTCCATCGGTGGGGGAGTTCTCTTGCGCACTGCGACTGGCGTATTGTGCGGCGCACTGCGATGCGAGCTGTCGCGCCCACCTTCGCCCCCCGAACTGCGCTGAGAACCATTTGAACGCTCTCTGGGCTGAGGCATTTCGCGCGCCTTTCCTTTAACCTCCGCGAGCGTGGTTCTAATAAGTTTGCGATTCACTTGTGCTACCTCCAAAGAATTAAGACGGGTTTAATAATTGATCGCGCGATGCTTGGGCGGGCAAAGCTGCGCGATCCCACACGACTCTCGCAGGCTGCGGCCATCCCGAGGAGAAGGAACTAACTTTGTACCCGTAATGGAAAATCCTGCAAGGGAATGACGCGTATGCTACACAACGTCTGCGCAAAAAGCAAAGCCGAAAACATTACCAATCGTAAATAAAAAGGAAGGCTAAAAGTGCTGCCTTCCCTAATAAATTTGACGCCGGGCGAACGTTAATCGGCTTTCTTACGAATAAACGTCGGCACATCAAGATCGTCGGAGCGTTGGTGCATCATGGGCCGGTTTGAATCGTCACTGGGACGCGGCACAAAGCGCGGCGCCGCAGACGGTAACGCGGTCACGCCGGCAGCCGAAGCAACTGCAACTGCCTCCTGACCAAAGCCTGTTGCGATCACGGTAATCTTCATTTCGTCACGCAGGTTTTCATCTATTACCGCACCGAAGATGATGTTGGCATCTTCATCCGCGGACTCGCGAATGATTGTCGAGGCGACGTTCACTTCATAGAGAGTGAGATCTGGCCCACCGGTAATGTTGATGAGTACGCCCTTCGCTCCCTGAATCGTTGCTTCCTCGAGCAGCGGTGAAGAGATCGCCTGTTGCGTCGCTTCGATGGCGCGATTCTCGCCGCGCGCTCTGCCGGCGCCCATCAACGCCATACCCATTCCCGCCATGATTGACTTCACGTCAGCGAAGTCGAGATTGATCAGGCCGGGCACGGTAATCAAATCGCTGATTCCCTGTACTGCCTGGCGCAACACATCGTCGGCGACGCCAAACGAATCGGCGAGCGAAGAATCTCTTTCCACGGTGTGCAGCAATCTCTCGTTGGGAATCGTGATGACGGTGTCGACGCATTCGCGCAACTCGCGCAATCCCTGCTCAGCTTGCTGCATCCGCCGGCGACCTTCAAATTGAAACGGCTTAGTTACGACCGCGACCGTCAGTGCGTCCAGTTCAGTGGCAAGCGAGGCAATGATCGGCGCGCCGCCCGTACCCGTGCCGCCGCCCAAACCCGTGGTGACGAAAACCATGTCCGCGCCTTCCAACACCTCGATGATTTTGTCAGTGTCCTCCAGCGCGGCCTCGCGTCCAACGTTCGGATTGGCGCCGGCGCCAAGACCCTTGGTGAGACGGCTGCCGAGCTGAATTTTTATTGGAGCTTTCGAGCGTTTGAGCGCCTGGAGATCGGTGTTGGCAACAAGAAATTCGATGCCTTCGATGCCCGCGTCGATCATGCGGTTAACGGCATTGCCGCCGCCGCCGCCAATGCCGATGACTTTTATGCGAGCGCCGGTTAACGGCGGGTCGTCATCAATGAAAATATTAATGCCTTTATCCAACGGAGCATCCACTGGCATAGTTACATCCTCTCTTCCGAAGCGGGAAGGCTTCCACGGTCGTTTTCTTCTATGTTGGGTTGCTCGCGACATCGGCCTCGATATATTGCGGACTATATCTTGTGCGACCGGGGCGAAAGCATACAACAACTTGTCAAAAAATACTACTGAAACGATTACGAAACTTTGAAACAAAATGAGTGAGCTTGCCGGTCGATGCGCGCCGCGCCGTCGCTCCGCGCGCCTCAGTCGCGTGCGTTCGACTGGCTACCAGGGCCAACCCGGTAGCTGCGGCCCATGCCGGACTTTGCACGTCCTCAACCAAGCCGCCAAAACGATCGCGTTCGGGAAATCCGGCGCGCACGGGCGCATCAAAAACTTGCTCCGCAATTTCCGGCATGCCACTCAACAGTGCGCCGCCGCCGGTCAACACCACGCCACTAGAAAGTTGTCGCTCCCAACCAGCGTCTTTGATCTCGTCCGCCACGTGCATCAACACTTCTTCCGCGCGTGGCTGCAGAATGTCGCAAAGAATCTGTCGCGATAGTTGCCGCGGAGCGCGTCCGCCGACGGACGGGACGTCTACGAGCTCGCTGCGTTGCAATTCGGACAATGAAGTGCTGCAGGCACATCCGACAGTTCGTTTGATCTTCTCGGCGTCAGGAATCGGCGTGCGCAATCCGAACGCGATGTCATTGGTGAAGTGCGATCCGCCAAGCGGAAAGACGGCCGTATGCTGCACTGCGCCGCGTTGATAAATGATCAAGCCGGTGGTTTCAGCGCCGATGTCAACCAGTGCCGCGCCGAATTCCTTGTCGTCTTCAGTCAGCGAGGCCTCAGCCGCGGCCAGTTGTTCGAGCACCATGTCGGCTACCATCAAACCGGCGCGATTTACTGCGTTTATGGCATTCTGACGCGCGGTGACCGGGCTGGTGACGATGTGCACTTTTACTGCCAGGCGGGCGCCGATCATGCCCACCGGATCGTTAATTCCATCCTGATCGTCGACAATGAATTCCTGCGGCAGACGATCGACAATTTCGCGGCCAGCCGGCAATTGGATTGCGCAGGCCGAGTCGATCGCCCGGCGCACATCTTCTTGCGTGATTTCGCGGTCGCGGCCAGAAACAGCAACGATTGCCTGGCCGTTAAAGCCAAGGATGTGCGAACCGGCGAGATTGATTGTGACCTCTTCCGCCTGGATTCCGCTCATCCGTTCGGCTTCGTCAACAGCGCGCTTGATCGCGTCGACTGCCGCTTCAGGATTAACGATTACACCTTTGCGCAGACCGCGCGCTTCCGCTTCACCAATGCCGACGATATCCAGCAGACCACTTTCGCCGGGCTCGCACGCAATACACGTTACCCTGCTCGTGCCGATGTCGAGCCCGATAGTGTGTTGCGATCGTTTTGCCATTCAGCAGACTCCTTTTACTAACCAGCTATGGCTTTCGGCGCGCCGCAGTTTTTGATTTGTCTGTCTTCTTCTCAGGCTTTGCATTGCGATCGTTACGGTCTTTTTTGTTTCGATCGATCAGCCGCTGATTGTCACTGCTGCTCCTGGCGTGGCTTGGCGTTGTAGCATTCTTGGTCGGCTGTTTTTCACGAGTCGCTTCCGCCGGAGCAGGTAATGCATTCGCGACAGCGGTTTCGTTAGGCACGGTTTCAGAATTTGAGGCTGCGGCCGACGCGGCGTCTGCCGTTGCGTGTGCACCGGAAGTCAAACCAACGATCGCTTTGCCATTGCCGAGACTCATGTCGATGTAGCTGATGCGCGTGGCATTCGGCACATCGTCACGGGAATCGAGCGCCTGCAAGGCCTTCTTCAATCGCTCTCCCTGATCGCGTGAGCCCAGCCTTACTTCGATTTGCGAGTTATCGCCGGCCAATTGCGCGCGCACATCGCGCAGGTCCATCACATTCAGCTCGCTAACGCGTTCGGAAATTCCTGCCGCGTCCCAATCGCTTTGCAGCTCAAGAAACTTTTGCACGCGCTCACGATTTTCGCTGCGCGCCGAATCGGAATCCTCGTCGCTAAGCCCGCGCAAAAAGAATGCAGGGATGTCGTCACCAGGCTGCATCTCTCCCAACAAGGCCGCCTCCTCGTCGATCCAACGAAAGCGTCCCGTTGCAGTGCGCGCGACCGCGCGCGGCACGCGCTCGGTGATGCGAACGCGAATGCCGTCAGGCAGCACGCGCGTAATAACCGCCGAACGAACCCACGGCAGGCGTACCAATCTTCCATTGATTTCAGCGAGATCGGCTTTCCATACACCTGTCTTCTCAACCGACTGTTTTATGACCGCCTGAACTTCAGACGGCTGAACGCGGCTGGTTCCCTGCACTTCTATTTTTCTCAGCTGGAAAAAACTAGCTGAAGCGGCGGCGCGGTAACCTGCAAAGCAAACGACTCCAATGATGATCGCCAGCGCAAGTTTCAGAAACGCCGGCAAAAAGCCGAGCAGTGCACGCGCGCGGGTAGCAAGCGATACGTTGGGAGTCTCACGACGCGCAGGTTTTTGCGTCACTGCGCCTGAACGACGCTGACCGCTCAGCCCGGTACGATTGCCAACTTTTTGGCCGATCACCTGTTCTCTCATGCCGGCTCCTTCCTATCGTGTGTATTCGCGACGCTCCGTTTAAGTCTTTTGCGTTCAGAGATAAAGTCCGTACTACTTTTTATCTTTATTAGCGCGCCACAGCTCGACTTCGTATTCCAATTCGATCCCATGCTCACGCCGCACGCGTTCGCGAACTTCTTCTGCGAGGGCAAGCGCGTCTTCGGCTTTCGCGCCTTCTTCAGTGACGATAAAGTTGGCGTGAACGGGCGA
>DATENS010000302.1:0-2872 GCA_035274925.1 Pyrinomonadaceae bacterium
GGCACGGTGCAGGTGCCGCCGAGCGGCAAACCGATTATTTTGCTGGGCGATTGTCAAACCATCGGCGGTTATCCCAAAATCGCCCACGTCATCACCGTGGATCTGCCCGTCGCCTCGCAATTAGGGCCCGGCGATCAAGTGCGGTTTCGTGAAGTGACCATAGCCGAGGCCCATCGGCTTTTGTTTCAACGCGAACGCGATTTCGGATTGTTTCGCGCCGGTTTGGAAACGCGAGCCGCGTGAAGTTGGCCGTCGATCTTAACGCCGATCTCGGCGAAGGCGCCGGATATGACGACCAACTGCTGGATTTGGTCACTTCCGCCAACATCGCAACCGGCTTTCACGCCGGAGATGCCGACACCATGCGGATAGCTATTCTTTCGGCAAAAAATCGGGGCGTCGCGGTCGGCGCTCATCCCAGTCTGTTCGATCGTGAGAACTTTGGTCGTAAGGAATTACCTGTCACACCCGATGAAATATTTGAAGCCGTAACGTATCAACTTGGTGTCTTTCAGGCCATCGCCGAAGCGGTTGATGTCTGGCCAAATCACGTCAAACCGCATGGCGCTCTGTATAACATGGCGGCCCGAGACCGGGGGCTTGCCGATGCTATCGTTCGAGCCATTTCCAGCGCGGATCCAGGATTAATTCTGTTTGCTCCTCCCGAGAGCGAGCTTTTCCGATCCGGCACCGCGGCGGGCCTTCGCGTGGTAGGCGAGGTCTTCGCCGATAGAAATTATCTCGGTAACGGCGCGCTCGTGCCACGAAATCGGTCCGATGCGTTATTGCATGATCCGGAAGAAGCAGCTGCGCGTGTCCTGCGAATGTTGCGAGACGGCAAGGTCCGCTCTGTTGACGAAACGGATGTGAACGTTCATCCCGAAACAATCTGCGTCCACGGTGACACACCCGGGGCTGTTGAATTCGTGCGTGCGTTGCGATCGCAACTGGAAAAGGAAAGCGTCGAAGTACGGGCGCCGGCTCGGTAGGACGCGCCCACATTACAATGACCGCCGATACGCAACTCGAACGCCGCCTCGGCCCGCTCGACGCGACCATGATCGTGATCGGGTCGATGATCGGCTCGGGTATTTTCATTACTTCTGCCGAATCGGCGCGACTGGTAGGTGCACCCGGTTGGTTGCTCTTGGCCTGGACGGTGGCCGGGTTAATGACCATCACTGGTGCGCTCTGTTGTTCCGAACTCGCCACCATGATGCCGCGTGCCGGAGGAGTTTATGTTTTCTTGCGTGAAGCCTACGGACCCTCGCTCGGATTTCTTTTCGGCTGGGCTCTCTTCCTGGTCGTCCAAACCGGAACTATTGCCGCCGTCGCCATCGCGTTCGCGAAATTTCTTGGCGTATTCGTTCCGTCAGTCAGACCAGACAACTATCTGATTTTCCAACAACCGCTCTCGTTAGGCGGCGGTTACGCCATCAGTCTTTCCACCGAGCAATTAACTGCGATTCTCTTGATCGCGCTTCTCACCTTTACGAACACCCGCGGCTTGAACGTGGGGAAATTGGTGCAGAACAGTTTCACATTCGCAAAACTCGCTGCGCTAGCCGGCGTCGTAATCCTCGGACTCGCCTTGGGTTGGAATGCGAGCTGTGCGGCGCGGACATCGAGCTGGTGGGACTCGTGGTCGAATGGATGGACGCCGCAGGCGGCACAGCCAGGGATGACCGTTGTCGGTAGCACCGCCCTTCTCTTATTATTCGGCAAGGCCATGGTCGGGCCCGTGTTCGCGCAGACCGCGTGGACCAATGTCACGTTTCTCGGGAGTGAAGTCCGCGACCCGGGTAGAAACCTCGTGCGCGCGTTGCTCTGGGGTTGTGGGATCGTCGTAGTCTTATATGTCCTGGCAAATCTGGCCTACGTCGCGGTCCTGTCTTTGCCTGAAATCCAACATGCACCGCAAAATCGCGTCGCCGTGGCCATGATGAACACGCTATTCGGTCATCCCGGCGCCCTCGCGATGGCGGCAGCGATCATGATTTCAACCTTCGGTTGCAACAACGGTCTGATTCTGGCCGGCGCGCGAGTTTACTATGCCATGGCGGGTGACGGATTGTTTTTCAAAAAAATTGCCGCCACCAATGCGTTTCATGTGCCATCAGCCGCGCTGGTTGCGCAGGGGATCTGGACCGCGCTGCTGACTTTGCCGCGCACGGTGACGACCAACGCAAACGGAACCGTTGTCTATGGCAATGTCTACAATCAGTTGCTCGAGTACATCGTCTCGGCCGATCTCATTTTCTACTTGTTGCTCGTGGTGGCTGTGATCGTCCTGCGTCGCACCAGACCGCAGACGGAACGGCCCTATCGCATGTGGGGTTATCCTTTTGTGCCAATCATTTCAATCGCGCTCGCCATCCTGCTCATCATCGATCTGGCCTGGCTTGCGCCTGCCACTTCAGGAATTGGAATCTTGATCGTGTTAACCGGCGTGCCGATTTATTTTCTTTGGCGAAAAAAACAAAGCCAGCCGAGGCTATAAGTGAGTCCCCGTATAGCGGGGCGATGAGCGGAGGTTCGTTAGGGCGCGGTGGGCTGGGGGGTATTCAAATTGACGTCTGGTATCCGCTTCATGCTGAACGGCTGTTTCTTTTCGGTTTTGCTTTTATGGAGCACGAGCGTGCCTTCAATGACATCGTCTTTGACGATACCGTTAAGCTCAGCACGGGTGAGGCCGTCGGCAAAGAACCTGAACCGGATGTGTTCTCCTTCTAATTTGGTGTCCTGGAGCTTGAACTCCTGGTCTGCGCGCCGGGCGGTTCCTTTGAAGGCTTGAAAGGTTTGTTTCAATTCGAATTCCCACGGCGCTGCTTCACTGCCTTGTTTATTTTCCCGCCACCGCCCTCCGATCTTA
>DATENS010000303.1:0-15911 GCA_035274925.1 Pyrinomonadaceae bacterium
CGGCGCGCCTTCTGACAACAGGGGCGGGGTTACAGAGTAATCCTCCATCATGCCGGTCACCGCGATGACTTCTTCGAGCGGAGTTTCAACATAGACTTTGTAGCCGGGAAGGTCCCTCGCGGGGTTGTGACGGACACCGAGCCACGCCCCCCAATTAAGCGACCCCGACTCTTGCACCGACTGAAACTCGCGGATGACTTCGAGGCATCCATCGCCCCAGCCAAGACTCGCCACTAACTCGTTGATTCTGCCGAGACGCCTGCGGGGCGGCAAATGCGGACCGCCAACTTCGACCGTGTAACGGAGATCGTCGCTCAAACTCGAAAATGAATATTCGAGCGGCGTGCCGGCGGCGTTCAGCAACCCCTTGGTCCAAGCCGCGTCCTGATGCGGACTCGCAAGTATGTCCTGCATCAGGATGTCGAGGGTGCAGCGCACCGACGGAGCAATCGACGGCTGATTCTCCTCGATGATCGCGATCGAACGAGCAAAACCGCGCCGGTGCATTTGGCTTGGAGTGTGTGAAATCGCCACGTTATTTCCGTTCACCCTGCCTTCACCTGAACAGTTTGACCGCCCTGCGCTTTCAGCGTGAAGGGATCGCCCTCGTCAGGACTGACCTCGCATGTCACCTTCAAATCGCTCTTCTTCTTGAGTTCTTTGATCGTGGGGACCAGGCGTTGGACTTGTTTCGCTCCCTTCTCCAGCAGGAACTGGTCTTCCCACTGGAAATCGCCGTCCTCGTAGGATATCGTTATGTTCGCGCTCTCCACGTTGCCCTTGAACGCGGGTTTGAAGAAGATTGGAATGTGATCCACAAACCGGTCGTACACAGTGATCTGCTTGTCCTGGACATCCGCCGGACCCCAAGTGTAGATCGTCTTGTTTCTCTTGCGCAGTTCGACCTTGTATTGGACTGGCTCCGATGCGAACTTATTCTCGCTGCGGACACGGAAGGTTTTCGGATCTTCCTGGCCTTTCTGGATGACCACGCGCTTCTCGCCGTTCCATCGTTTGCTGGTCAACGACACGACGACTTGGTCTGCGTCGTCCCACGTAAAGTCGCTCCCAAGGCGGATGTCGATATTCAGGAAATCCAGAATCGCCACGGGCAGTGCCGTCAGAAAACCCTTGTCGCTGGTTCCTTTTTCAGAATACTGAAGTTTGTCGGTATTCCAATCATCGGCGGACTTAAAGACGTAGTCGACGCTGTATTCAATCGCGGAGGCGCCTTTGGCGTCGTATTGGAAAGGAAATGGATTTGGCCCGGTTACCGTTGAGCCGTTGATAGTGAGGTTGTGAGTCGTTTGGGTGTCTTTAGGCGCCCCGGCAGGATAGCGTGCTTGCACGTTGACCGTCTGTAGCCCGATCTTCTGGCGGTCGGCCTCTTCCGGAATCGAGATGGCGATCTGGTAGGGGAGACCGAATGGATCCTGGGCGCGGTTCACCTGCGTGATGTATCTGTCGGCGGCGTTTCCCAAACCTTCCAGAACCAATGCCTGTGGTGCAATGCGGTACGGCTTCGCCTTCATCTCGGAGTAGATAAAGTCGATGGTGTTGACTTGCGTTCCTTTGTAATAGGCGGCTCTGATGTTGACTCGGGGGATGACGCTCGCCGCGCCCTTGACCACTTGCTTCACCGCTTCCGCGGTTGCGTCCTCCTTCGTGCCGTCGCCGTTTCCGTCGCCCTTTCCTTTCCCTTTACCTTCTTCTTTCTTCTCTTCCTCTTTCTCCTTAGCGTCCAGTTCCACGTCCTTTGCTTCGTCGATTGCGTCTTTGGCTTCCTTGTTCTCGGGCAGAGGCAGCCACTTATCACTGCCGCCAAGCTGGACCTGGAAGAAATTCTCCAGCATGTAATCGAGAAGAACTTGCTGCGCCCACTTCAGCCCCTCCTCTTCCTCGCCGGAGAAGTTCACGACTTCGATTTTGAGGTCGGTCTTTTGCATAATCTTTTCCCACGCCGCTTGCACGCCTATATCGAGGATGAGGACCTCGAGCGGAATCTGCAAGCCGATGGAGGCCTTGAATTCCTCCACGGTTTTGTTGAGCGTTCCATGGACTTTGAACGTGACGGAGGGACGCATCGCCAGGAAATCCAATCGATACACGGCGCCGACCGTGTTGGCGCTCTTGAGTATCGCCTGCTTCATCGCAGCCGCCAGTTTGCCCGCTTTGGTAAACTTGACGGAGCAGACCGCGGCGTTGTCGCCTACGAGTGACGACGATCCGGCGCTCCACACCAATTGTTCCTCGCTGGTGTAGAGCACCGAAGCATCCTTTTCTAGCTCCTCTCGCGCGGCTTGCGCAGCGACCGGGCCAAGGACGGAAAAATTGACGCGACCGCTTTGATACGTCACCGGAGCCAGGGTGATCTTCCTGGCATCAAGACCGGGGTTGCGCCGGGCGATTTCGGCGCGGATCTTGTCCTTCGTCTGATCGCTCACGCCTGCGTTGACTTCAAAGTTCAGGAAGCCGGTTCCATCGGAGTCGGCGGCTGAATCGGTGTACCAGAAGTAGGACAGCACCTTCTTGCCGTTGCGCTCCGAAAGGCGGATTGTTCCAGGCACATACCAAAATTGATTTTGGGCGTCCGGGTCGTGGTCAGGGTAAACATCCACGCCGTCTACTGTGAATTTACTTTTGTCGATGAGAATCATAGCAATGTCCTTTCCATGGCAGCCTGCTCGCCGTCGGTTTGATCATTCGCCGCCGGGCTATTGATTTTCACTACCGTTGATTTGGCTTCCTTCCACGGGCTATCCGTCGGAGGGCTGATTCGGTAAGAGAGATTCTTGCAGTTCTTGTCCGTATACCAGGTCGTAAAGGTGATCGGAGGACCTCCCCGTTTGATGGTTGTGGTCGCGAGCTTCGGAGATACGAGCATCCCCATCGGCTTCTTAAATGCAATTTTGATCTCATTCGATTGCGGCCAATCGAACGATTCCGACACGAGGAACTTGACGATGCGTTTCTGGAAGGGGTTTAGAAAAACCGTCGTTCCTGAAGGAAGCGTCTTCTGATCAATCGGGCGGCTGCCATCCAAGGGAACGTAAGAAACAAAGAAGACTAAATCATCGAGCGCCTGCCGGGAAAGAGAGAAGAACTCGATTTCTGCCGTGCGTTTCGTCGGCGTCAGTTGAAGAGTCGGGGGGGTCAGCGGATTCGGCGTGGATTGCGAGGTGATCGAAACGTGCTTAATCAGATCCCAAGGGAATTCTTCTGCCGCAAGCAAGTCGAATCGCCGGTAAATGTAGGATTCCGAGGGCACCAAGTCGGCATAGGCTTGCTCGCGGCTGATTTGCCGCACTGGTGATTTCCCCTTTTGCGGAACGTTGTTGAACGTCAAATCGCAGTAATACGAATATGACGTCTGACGGCGAGGATCGTAAACCAACTCGACAGGCCAGTTCTCGATATGGTCTTTATAGAACGTGTGCGCCGCCGCCCCGTTCAGCACGACCGAGACGGAGTCCAATGGATGCCCATCGAACGCGGCGTCGCAGCGAAAGACGAGACTCTGCTTGAAGCCGCCGCTGGTAGGAAGCACAACCTCTGGGCGCGTATGCCAAGCCTCCGCGAGATTCTCCAATGGGCCTTGAATGAATGCGCTGCGGATGACCGCGCCGCTTACTTCCATCTTGGAATCGAGCTTCCGCGAAATATTTTGGGTGTCGTGCACCGTACTGCAATCGAACCCGAGAAGCCACGCCGCGTCGCCGCCTTCGGGGGGGGTACCAAACCGGGGAAGCGGCGTCAGCAGACTTTGCAGACTGAGCATGAAAGCGCGCTTAAACCCATCCGGTGGAGGGTCGCCTGTCTCGTTGACCGATTTGACCGTGATGACATCCTTCAATATCAGTTCCTCGAACGTCGAAGTGGTCTCGACATTAATGAACAGGATGTTGGCGCTGCATTTCTGCTGCACCCAATCGCGAAATTTTTGCTGATTGACGTCAACGCTGAATCCGTAAGCGCGCCGGAAGGCGTCGTATGTCAACTTGTACACGATGGAAATCGGCGGAGAGGACGCATTGTTCAAGCTGTTCTTGAGGATCAAATACTGGTCCGTAGACAAACCCATGGCAATGACCGCGGAGTTTCGACCGATTAGCGAGGGCGTGCTATATACCGGACTTCCGCCAATGATCGCGGCGGCCACGCAGCCCGATGTCCACGGCATCTGCTTCAACTGCGCCCCTGAGTTTTCTTTCAACAAGCCGGCGAGCACGGACTGATAGGTCGCTTTGCTCGGCTCGAGGTCGACGACAAAAGACAACATACCGGCTTGACCGTCTCTCGGCTGGTCGTACCGAACGAGCGTAAACTGATACCCATCGCTTTGCAGGCTGACCGCTGGACGGGTCGAGGCATAATAGTACGTATCGGGGTCGAGGGAGTCCCTGTAAATCAGGACTCCTTCGACTCCCGGCAACTCTACTTTTTGATCGTCAGCGAGCATGCAATCGTGTGGTGATTAGAAGTAGTCGAATCCGCCGGTGTTGACGGTGATATCTAGCGAATCGCTCGATATTGATTGAGGGTCATCCTTCAAGTCTTTGCTCGCGTTCGACGAATCGGTGATCCTCGCTTTGGTGATTTGGACGGTGCCACCGTCGTCGACCTTGGGTACTTTCCAATTCGCCGTTGAGGTAGTCCTATCGAGCGTGACCGTCTTGCTGAAGACGCGCGCCGGACCGCCGGACACCGGCATCGAGTAGTCGACCTTCAACTGCGCCTTGGAGACGTCCGAACCAAGAGCGAAGTTAATATCAAAGAGCGAAGTGCCAAAGGGGTTCTTTAGTTGAATCTCCGCTGCGCCGCGAACCAGCCGGACTTCCGTTTCCGGACCCGGCACGGGAGCACCTGCCGTGGGCGTCAGGGTCAGCTTGTACTTCAGAGGCTTGTCCATCAGCTCACCAAACGGCTTGACTACTCTTGGCGATTCATCCCTCCTGAGGGCCACGCTCTTTTTCCACGAGCCGTACTCAAGATCGACGCGCGCGCCGCTCAACACATCCCAAGGGAGGTCGATAGTGTTCAACGTGACGTTGAGGACGCCGAGGTCCAGGCCGCCCAAATCGAGATAGTTCGCGTTCTCAGTTTGGCTTAGCAGCTTGGAGTTGAACGACGGTGTTCCGTCGTTGTAGGCAACCAAATAGGTGTAGTCGAGCGATTTGTTTGGAGCGTTTTTTTCAAAAACGCCGCTCAGCGTCTCCGACTCATTTGGCTTGCTCGGCACATACTCCAGGTTGCTGACCTCCTGCCCGCCCACCTTGCGCAGTTTCTGTTGGCCGAAAGTCAGTTTGGTCACCACGAATCTTTCCACTCCGAGCGAACTCAGATAGGTGGCCGATGGCGGCCTCACAGTCAAGTCGACGTTGAAGTACGGCTTGTCATTCAGATTGATCAGCTGGAAGAACTTGGTGAGATCCGTATTCGGCTTAACGACCCCGCTGACCTTGGGAAGCTGAGCTTGCGGGAATTTGGGAACAGTAATCGCTTGCGTGAGCCGGTAGGTACGCGACTGTTCTTTCAGAGTGCTGAGTTGCCGCACCGTGTCGGCGCTCAAGTCGTCCAGTTTCACGGTCGGGATCTGGCTCTTGACCATCTCCTCCAGTTGTTTCGCAGCCCAATCGGATAGCAGTTTCTGGACGGCGGCCTGATCCTCCTTCGATGCCGACGAGGGCAGAACGATATCGGTGGAATCTTCGACAAGATCCTGATAGTCCTTGCCGCTGATGACTTCCTCCTTCCACCTTCGACCCCACGCTCCGCGGCGTTCCACCTCCCTTGTGGTAACCTTGGCCACCACGGACTGTTTTAATTTGACGGTCGCTACGGCTGAAGGAAGCAGCCCGTCAAATTCCACCTTATAGACAACGCTAATGACGCTCTTGCCCCCCACCACCGCGTCGTATGCAGGCGGAAGTTCCCCTTTTGAAAAAGGCGGGCCGCCGAGTCCGTGCCAAAAAAGGTTGGCTCCCTGATCCTGAAGATTGAAGGTAACGACGGCGGCGTTACTGTTTACCAGCGAAGGAGTCGTGTTCAGCTTTCCCGTGCTGAATTCCGGCGTCCCCTCTTTGTAGTTTTTTTGGTCGGCGAACGCCTGGACGGTTACCGTGCCGGCCTTGAAGGGAATCGATCGGAGCTTAATCTTGGCGCCTTCGGGCATAAATTTCTCCCACGAATCGCCGTCTTTGTACTCGGCGGCCTTTTTGTTGGCTTCATCGTCGGAAAGACCAAGGTCCTTCTTCAGTTGGGCGACCTTGTCTTTGTCTGGCGGCTGAGCCTTCATAGCTACGCACAATTCGAGAGTCTTTCGGGCAATATTCGCGGTCGACGCGCCGGTGACTGCATCGACAATCTTGCTTTTTACCGTCGGGTCGCTCATATCGGGGATCGGAAGCGCGACGGTCAACGTGCAGATGCCTCCCGACGTGACTGCCGACCCGAAGTACCAAGTCAAATTGAAGTTCGGGTTTCCCTGGCCGTCTGCCAGAAAGGTCGGAAACTCCGCCAAGGCGTAGTAGACGTTCTTGTCCTCGCTGTCCGGAAACAAGGTATAGTCGTTGGTTCCTAACGCGCCCTTAATTTCTTTTACCATCACTGCGGGAGAAATCTTCAGCATGTCCGGTCTCCTTCATTTCTTTAATCTGGTTTCTGCGAGCATGTCTCGCCCTTCAAATTCCTACGATTGCCGTTCTGGAAGCACCACACCGGCATCGGTCACCAAGCTGGACGTGTCCTTGCCGGCAAAGCTTTGTCCTAAATCCGCCGTCCGAGAAATCCGAAATTCGACTCGTTCCGATTCGGACGTCTTCTGTTTGACCGTGAATGAAGACAGATACTCGATATCCGAGCCCATTTGCACGATTTTGTCGAGCAGGAGTTTTGCTACAACTTCGCGAAGCTTCGTTTCGATCTTCGACCGCAATGCAGCCGAGACGTTTGGCGTCTCGTTGCGCGTGATCTTGAGGCGCCCCTCGGACAATGCCTGATCGACGCTCTTGGCAGCGGCGGCCAGGTCGGGAGGAGGCTGTAGTGCATCCGTATCCTTCTTACTGCCGAAAATGCCGCCGGACTTTTTCTCGGGTTTCTTGGGAGCCAAGGTTTTCGCCTCCTGGGCTAAATCCCCCGCGATCTCAAGCGCGGCAGTCTCTTGCAACGCCAGGGTCCCGCTATAGGTCAGCTTCAGAACGCCCTCCTGTCCTCGCAGCGCACTCAGCACCGCTAGTTTTTCCGTTGCCTTCAACTTTTCGTTAAAGACAACTCGATAGGAATCGGATCCGGAGGTTTCGTTCGGGCCGAAGTCAGCCGTCACGCCGTCCACGCCGGTTACAGAAAGCGTCGCGGTGGTGTCCGACAGCTCCGCAATCCGAAGCTGCGGGAAGGACGCTTCCGGGTAGCGGTTGAGAATCTGGGTCTCGGCGGCGCTGACAGCTTCGGCTGGCGCCGACCAAATCGCTTGGATGCTAAGGACTGCGCCTTGAGGACTCGTCAGCAAACTGGCTTGTAATACTCCATCCCGCGATTCGACCCCAGGCAGTCCGTAGATGTACCCAAAGGTGGCATCTTTCGCCGGCCCGTACGGATAGATGTAGAACTCTTCAGCGTAGAATCCCTGTGGCATATCACTCATGAATTTCTCTCCAGTTCTGTGTGTCGTGACACTTCGACCGTCAGGGGTTCGCCGGGCAATTGATAGCCGGACCACTCCGGTTGCGGGTCCGCGTCGGTCGGTCGGCGGCGGTAGCGATATCGAGCCCGGAAAATATTCGTCGCGAAATAGCCGAACTCACCGGCAGGCGTGGCCGGAGTAAACGACAAGATAATTGGATCGTCGCTGCCGCTCTCCGGCTGAAATTCGAAAACTGCGGACGGCACCGGCCTGTCGAACTTCACGGTTACGTGCACGGTTTGCGGGCCGTACTGTGAGAACGCAACCAAGTCCAAACTCAGCGAGCGGCATGGCAGGTCAAGGTTCAGGATATTGGAAGCGTCTGTGACATCCTGCGCGGTTATGGCGAGGCGCGCGTTCTCGTAACCCTCGCCAAGCAGAAATGTCGCAGCCGGTTCCTGTTCACTGATCGAGAGCGCGAGTTTCTCGGCTCCTCCTGTAATAACGGCGGAAATCTTCGCTTGCTCGAGAAGCGCCGCGGTGCCCCGCACGGTGACGCAGGTTCCCGGCAGCGTCTCTGCGCCGACGTAAATGTAATCGCCGCTTCTATCGGACCATCCGGAATCGAGTGTATTGGTCTCGGAGACCGCTTTAATCTTCATTCTGTAGGTTTTTGGTTCGCTCCTCTTGAACTTGAGCTCCACCTGGGTGGATTTGCCGTTAGCGGGATAGAGCGTCACGGACTCCCTGGTATCCAGGCCGGACCTAGAGAGTTTGGCGCTGACCAGCAGAGTCAGTTCGACCTCATCGTGCGTTTGAATATTGGGGGGAAGGTTTGCCCCTATCGTTACGCGTTCCGTCAATCGGTCGAGCGGCAGTGGAGGAATTTTGCTGATCTTCGTCACGCTGTCACGCTTGCCATCTTTGACAATTTGCGTGAAAGGATCAAACTCCAAGAACACCGGGACGCTCGTTAGCAACGGCGTCCGCAGATCCCATACCGTGATCGCCGGCAATGGATGTCCAGCCGCACGCAAGGCAATGAAAGGGCCATTGCTGATGCGCAAACACGGCGCGGGTCCGCCCAAGAAGTGGCGCACGCGTCCAGAGAGTGCCAATGCCAGGTCTGCCGCTGACATGCTTGAAACATGACCCTCGAACGAGAGCAATTCAGGATGGTGTTCGGAAAAAAAATTCGTCACCTGCTGGAGCGGCACAAATGTGCCGCCGCGCTCCAAATCGGCGAGCGCGCCAAGAAGTCGCGCCGTATCGAAAGTGACGGTCGCTTCAACGCGCGGCAGGATCGAAGGGATCTCACACTCGATGGCCGACCGCAGGACGGTCGTTGAGCCTCTTGCTAAGGCGCCATAAATCAGCGTCCCCAACGTTGTCGGGATTCGTTGCAGGACTCGAGCGCGTTCCGCCTCCTCCCACGCGAACGGTTCCGTCGCGTGGACGTCGCCGCTCTCGATGTGCCATCGAGTGTCGGGCGCGAACGTTGCCGGAATCATCACACCAGCGGGGTAGCGCTTGGTCAGGCTCCGGTACATGGAGCCTGTGTCGACCTCCCTGGTCAAGCCTATGTTGATTGTCGCGTACAGGCTGTCCTCGGCGCGGCTTGCGTTGAAGTCGGAGATAAACTCAAGTGAAAAATCCGGGGTCTTATCGCTTTTTTCGGCAAGCAGCGCGACGCGGGGAAAAAAGAGAAAGAGGTCATCCTGCCCGTACGCAGGCAGCAACGTAAAGTCATCGATGCGAAACGAGCCTCGCCAATCGGGCGTCCCGTCCCATACTGTCATGATGCTGCTCCGAAGTGTGCCGTTTCCTCGACGCGGCTGCCTTCAGATTTCCTCAGTAGTGCCGCTGGACGGAATACACCACAGATCTCGTCGGTATTAGACACAATGAACCTGGGCCAAGTCTTCTACTGTATTTGTCGAGCTCAAACGACTGGAGTCCTCCTAAACCGTCGCGCGAGGGAGCATACGGCTTTGGCGGGCTTCAAAGCGGGCCGCAGATTATCAAAGCCCTCTCCCAAATGTCAACAAAAAATGACCTGAATTACAGAATTATTACTCTCTTTCGTAACGAGAACTGCAATTCGCGAGGCCCGAAGAGTAATTCGAACACGTTTGCGGAGTTCGTCGGTAATGAGGTAGTCGTCATACGTCGAGAACCACAAGCTTAAAGCATCGACACTGTAGAAACTGTATCCATCAGCGGAAGCATTGCGAGGTATAGCGATTGTAAAAGCGAAAGAAGGATTTAATAGAACGGCACTGAATGACTTGGAAATCTTGCGTCCGGTGGCAAGAATATCTCAGCCGGTTGTGTTTTATAGTTGGTTCAATTCCCTTGCTACCGAACTTGGTGAAGCGGGCCGCAAAGATGAAGGCCGTCGCATCTCGTGCATTGTTCTAGCATCGCCATTCGCGCATGCATACCCTCAATGGCAGCAAATCGCTAGAGACCTGAAAGAACCTAATCGCTCGTTTGTTTCAATCCCATCAATCAAAGACGAGCAGATAGAGATTGAAAAACCAGTAACGCAGCATGTCAGTCAACCTGCCACAGAAACCAAACCAGAGCAACCCGCCGAAGTCATACCCTTTAAACTCAAAGAGGCGCCAGAGCCACAGATGCCCGATAAACTGTCGCCGAAAGAAATCAGCGAATTAATTAAAGGGCTTGTAGAGGGTGATCAAGTAGGGGAAATATCAACAACTGCTTTGTGGGTAGAATTTAGATTAAAGTATTTTAAAGAGTCTGATAATGATACTGTCGAGTTCTTAGAAACCTGCAATAAAGGTTTCTTATAGACGAAACTAGCTCGGATGTAAACCTCATCTGATTATGATCAATGGGCAGATCTTTAGCCTTGCCCCTTCTCGCTCGGCAGTGACTATCACAGCGCTTATAATTGATTTGCCTAACAGTTCTTAAATCTGATCCATACCCGGCTCTTGGTTGAGCAGCGCCAGCACCGCTGAGGCATTAAGGACGTACTTATTCATTGGCCGCCTCGCGCCGGCGATCTTCATGCAACTCAGCAACGAGCGAGCGGTCCTTAGATACTCGATTTCTCACGAGAGCCTGAGCGCGTTTAACGGCTTCGGCGCGCGGCAGTATTCTTGTTTCATTATTGACGAGCGTGACCGAGACTGTATTTACCGATTATCGGACGCAATCGATGTGCGCCGCTTATTAACCTTTTAACCGTCTGTGGCTGTCTCAAACAGACATCTAATAATCTCTGTTGATGTGAAGCTCCCTATTTTGCGAAAGCTGACTTCTGACATATTGCTTCGCCTGCTCGATGACTGCATGAAGTGATTGGCTTATTCTATGCCGCAGGGCTGATACGCTGCCTATGCTCAACTTTATGCCGTGCAGGACGTCGCGCATCGCCCACCGGAAGAACGACGACAGGAAACAGACGCGCGCGTAGATGGTGTTGGAGCTGATCTCCTTCTCCTCGAACCTCGCGCGCCAAGCCTGAACATCCAGCGGGGAAATTTCCGCCGGGTGCTTGTCGGCAAAATCGAAGAAAGCCTCGACCACCGTCTGCTTATAGCGTAGAAGCTCGTCGCGCCGCTCGGTGGAGGCTGCGGTGACGGAATCGGCCCAGAGGCGGAGGGCGTTGCGCAGCGCGGCTTTGTGTTGAGTGGCGGCAAGAACAATAGCGCTTTCAGTGTCGTCAGCCATAGGCGGGGCAGTATATCGGGTTGCCGCGCAAATTTCAGCAAGAGGCTATCTTTCGCCCCCGAACGCGCAGAATAATTACCGATGAATCGAAGCGGCGGCCATCGAACAGAGTTGCTGAGGATGCCGTGTCATAGAAATCACTTCGCAATGCGATATTCGTAACTAATTACCAGAGTAAGGAATACTTCAGGATTGTATTAGAAAAACAATGTCAGTATAATGATGCCTCTTCATCAAGCCAGCGGGATAAAGTATTTGCAGACTGCGGAGAAAGCGATGCGCAATGTTCCGAGTGCTCCCCTTGCGATACATGGAGGCTCTCCGGTTTGGAATTCGGGCTGGCCCAAGTGGCCAAGGGCGGATGCAGGTACAGAACGGGTTGTCCTGGAAGCGCTTCACTCTGGACGATGGTCTATTAGCGGCTGCCACACGGAGGCCCGCTCATTTGAGCGGCGCTTCGCTGAAGAGTTCGCTGCTTATAACAATTCGGCATACTGCGTCCCCACCGCCAGCGGGTCGGCCTCGCTGTCCATAGCGCTAGAAGCAGTCGGAGTCCGCCACGGTGACGAAGTGTTAGTCCCCGGATTGACATGGGTGGCATGCGCTTCGTCGGTGGCAGCCTTGGGCGCTGTTCCGGTCCTAGTTGACATAGAGCCTGACACGCTATGCATGTCGGTTGACGCGGCTCGCAAAGCCACCGGCCCTAAGACAGCAGCCATCATGCTCGTTCATCTTTATGGCACAGTCGGCAATCTGGACGCTTTCGTTGCTCTGGCCGAAGAGCATGAAATCCCTTTAATAGAAGATTGCGCTCAAGCGCATGGGGCACGCTGGCGCGGTCGTCGCGTTGGTACGCATGGAAAGGTCGGCGCATTCAGCATGCAGCATAGCAAAGTGCTCACCAGCGGCGAGGGAGGGGCAGTTATCACGGACGATTTTGACGTTTACGAGCGTATGCAGCAACTACGAGCCGATGGGCGGCGGTACTGTTCGGATGAGCCTCGGCCTGGGTTCATGGAACTTGAGGAGGTCGGCCAAATCCAGGGGCGAAATCGCTGCCTCTCGGAATTGCAAGCGGCCATTTTACTTGATCGCCTGCAATACCTCGATGCTGAAAACAGTCTGCGGGAAGTCAATGGCGAATATCTCGGAGGGCTTTTGCAGCAGCGGGGACTGGCGGTATTGCAACGGCGGCCTCCGCAGGTTGAATCCCGGACGTTTTATCATTTCTGCGTGCGCCTGCGCGACGAAGCATTCGGCGGGCTCCCCAGTGCCATCGTTGCCGAAGCGCTTACCGCTGAATTAGGAGTTCTCGTCGAACCGGTTGACGACCCGCTAAACAGGCACAGGCTTTATAACCCTTTGAAGTCTCCGCGAACCGACCTGTCTTCGCAGATGCGCTATCTTCTGGACCCCTCCAGATTCGACCTTCCGAATTGCGACGATGCCAAACGCACGTGCCTCACTTTGCCGCACGCCGTCCTTCTCGCGAACAAAGACGCGATCAATGCGATAGCAACGGCTTTCGAGAAGGTAGCCCGGGGCAGCAAGAGCCTCGCTCAGGCGACAGGTGGCCAGCCTTCAATCCAGGCGACCTCCGCAGATTCACCCATTTCGGTTGCATCTACCGACCTGAGTTGGAGCGGCAATGAATGAGAGTCGGCCCGCGAGTGAGCTTGAAACTTTTAGCCACCAGGAAATTGGAGTAATCGTCTTAACGCATGACCATCGCGATCACCCTAATCGCTCTCTTTACGCATCCCTGACGAGCATCGCCCGACAGGACTACCCAGGCCCGATCAGGGTTCTGCTGCTCGGTGATAATTGCGCCTCAACTCCGAGGGCGCCCGACAGCCTGTTCCGAAGCGCAGGGCTATGGGTAAGCGAATGGAATTTAACAACTGGTCGCGCGTCTCGGACTATGCCGGACGTTGCTCATGTCGCCCGGTTGCGAAGCATCTCGCTTAAGCTTATTGATAGCCCTTATGTTTGTTTTCTGGATGATGATAACGTGTTGGAGCGCGAACACCTGTCAACGCTTTACAACCTGCTTCGCGAGCGGCTCGCGCTCGCAACGCACAGTTGGCGCAAGCTCGTAGACGCGGCTGGCCGCCCCTGGCAGGCTGACCGCTTTCCATGGCTGCCGCCGGGTCCGTATGAGCGCCGCATTTATGATCTCTACACGACCTTCGGGGTTCTGACCGCCGGTGATTGCATCGTTCGAGATCGTGTGAACTTGCCAGTCCATGGCCGCGAGTACGGCATGGTGGATATGGGCGAATGGTTGTTTGACCGCTCCATATTCGACATGCTGAAGTTTGACTTCCACTATTCGCAGGACGAAATCAATAACCGCACGGGTGAGGATGATAAGTTACTAAATCAAATTCGCCGACTCGGCCTGCCGACCGCTTGCACAGAGCGGGCAACCCTGATCTATTCGCTCGGCGGGTTTTCAAACCGCTATCCCGGTTATGACCAGCCCTTATGCGCGGGGCCATAGTTCACTCATGACACAGGCTGAAAATCGCGAATTAAATCTGAAGGAATACGCGGAGAGTGCGGTCACGCTCAGAAGCCGCCCTCGCTTCATCCTAGTCGAGCTTACTCAGGGGTGCAATCTCCGGTGCCCCATGTGCCGCCCGAACTTACTGCCCGCGCGCGGACGGAGTATGTCTGACGAGTTGTTTTCGCGCATTGCAGGCGAACTGTTCGGCACAGCAGAAATGGTGGACCTTCGGGGATGGGGGGAGAGCCTGATTCTGCCCGACGTCGCCCGCTTTATCGAGCAGGCCAGCCGGGCTGGTGCGAGAGTGCGATTTGTTACCAATCTCTCATTTCAAAGAGACGACATTCTGGACGTGTTGTCGGACCATCGTTGTTACCTGGCAGTATCTCTGGACAGCGCGGACCCTCACCTTTTGTCCGAGATAAGGGGCGGCGCGAACTTGGGCCGGATCGCAAAAAACATCGACACGCTCGTTGCCGCTTACACCGCCAAGCACGGCTCCGCAGATCAAATATATCTTACCGTGACAGTTCAGCGCCCGGCCCTGGAAACTCTGCCCGATCTCATAGATTTCGCCGCCGACCATGGAATACATGAAGTCAGGCTGTTCGCCGTTACGATTGAGCCTCATCACACCCTGTCGCTCGTGGGCGCGCCGCGCGAGGTGGACGAATCCATAACTCGCGCATCCGAGCGCGCTCACCAAAGGGGCGTAAAGCTATTCGCCGGGACGAGGCTGGGGTCTATGCCCGAAAAGCATGCGGGCGAAGCCGCATGCATTCACCCGTGGAGTTATGCTTTCTTCGCTTATGATGGCCGCGTCGGATTTTGCGATCATCTGATCGGGCCGGACGGTGAAAAATATCTCTTAGGGAATCTCGCGCAATCCAGCTTTGAAGAGATATGGAACGGCTCCGCCTGGCGTGAGCTGCGGCGAGAGCATTTGAGCGCAAGAAATCCTCACGCGCCGAATTTTGAAGAGTGCGCCTGGTGCTACAAGAACAGACACATTGACTTCGAACACTTCTTCGACCCTGAAGCAGACCGGCGGAGGGTGGCTTTGACGCCGGCTTCGCTTCCGATCTTAACAGGCCGTCTATGATCATCAAGTTCCGCATAGGATTTATTGGGGCAGGGCTGATTGCCGGTAACTACATGGCGAGCTTGGATAAGCTGGGGCAGCGTGTCGCCGCAGTTTGCGATATAGATCCGTCGCAAGCGCAGAAGGTCGCAGCCAAGTACGGTTGTCCGGTCTACCAGGACCACAAGATGATGCTCAAGCGCGAGCGACTTGATGTTGTCTTTGTTGCCATCCCTCCCGGCGCGCATACAACTCAGGTGGCTGACGCAGCTTCGTCGGGGGCCGCCGTGTTTTCCACCAAACCGGTCGCGCTGGATTTGGAGACGGCCCGCCGGACGCTGGGTGCTATCGTGGAAGCCGGAGTCATCAATCAGGTAGGCTACATGGCGCGGTACTCGGACATTACGGAAAAAGCGCGCGAGCTGGTAGGCGATCAGCCGCTTGCGCTTGGCATAGGCCGCGTTTTCTACCGATTGAAAGAGCACCCGTGGTGGGGGAAGAAAGAGATCAGCGGCGGGCAAATCCTCGAACAAAGCACACATTTGTTTGATTTGTTCCGCTATTTTCTGGGCGAAGCGGACGAAGCGCACGCGTATGGGCATACAGGCATGGCTAGAGAATATACGGATTCTGAAGACTGCACTGTGTGCAACATTCGATTTGTTAACGGCGCAGTCGCCAGCGTTTCGAGCACCTGCTGCGCGAATGCCACCGACTACTTTACCGCGGAGCTATCCGGGTGCGAGCTTTACATAAAGCTCGTGATAGATGAGCTATTGGAGGCGCGCGTTGGCGAAGTCCGGCTCGAGCATCGCTGCCGGGAAGAGGGATACTTTCGTCAGATCGAGCACTTCCTCAGAGCCGTTGAGAGAAATGATCAGAGCATGGTCCGCTCCTCTTATGAAGATGCGGCCAGAACGCTCGCGCTCACCCTTGCGACCAATCACTCTCTCAAGACGGGAAGGCCGGAAAAAGTTATGGCTATCAATTCTTAGCCG
>DATENS010000304.1:0-15841 GCA_035274925.1 Pyrinomonadaceae bacterium
CGATCAACGAAACTCAGACTCTTCGGTTGGGTTACCAGGAAGCCACCCACCAGTTGTGTCTTCAAAGAGACTGGGATGCTGTGCGCCAAGAACTCAAAGCTATTCGCAAGGATGTTGGGGCGGCAACGCGTGACACTAAACAGATTCGCCTATTCTATGAATCCGACGAAACCGTATTGTGGGTTACATTTTTTGGTGACCTATTGTATTGGTGCTTCTCAAAGCCTGAGATCACCTTATTGCCTGATCACTCGAAGACGCGGCCAGTTATCGGCCAGTGGCGTTCGACCGACATAAATGGCCATTTGCTGCAAAAGTATCAATTGAGCGGCAAGTTGACGAGCATGGAAGGCTTCCGCGGAACGATTTGTTCTGTGAAAGAGCTTGATTACCTGGTTAATAGAATCAATGGGACACTAAGTACGGAAACTCAGGAAGCTGTGAATGCCCTAGAGCTGCTGGAGCAGAAAATAGAGCCACTTATTCGAGGATTGCACTGGAAGGACTTCGAGATTCTTGTTGATCTCATCTTTCGTCAGGCAGGTTGGCAAAGGGTTGGCGTCTTGGGTGGGACTGAAAAAACAATAGACTTGGATTTGTTGTCGCCAATCACGTCCGAGCGCTACGCCGTACAGATTAAGTCAACAGCGGGCCTTGCAGATTTCGAGAACTATCAGCGGCGATTCGAGGATATGCAAGGCTACAACCGCTTGTATTTCGTCGTTCATACACCTTCCGATGATCTAGTTGAGGCTGAGATGAAGTCAACCCATGAAATTGAACTCCTATTGCCTGCGAAGATAGCGCACTTAGTGGTCAAGTACGGATTGGCGGACTGGCTCAGTACAAAAGCAGCCTAAAACCCTTCTCGGCTTTTCACAAGTCCGGGCTACTTCGCAATCGTCGACGGCGCGGTGGCAAATTGGCCGACGCTGAGGTTTACGTCGGTCGGCACGTGTTCCATCGTCAGTTCCATCAACCGATCGACGACGGCTTTGAGGTCGTTGGTTTCGCTATAAACGCGCAGTTGTTCTTCGGCTGAAGTCCCGCGCTCGAGAATGGTGTGGATGTGCTCGACTTCCTTGCGCGAACCCAGATCGTCGAGGACGTCGTCAACGAAATCCAGTAATTCCAGAACCAGATCCCTGGTCGGCACTTCCTTCTGTTTGCCGAAATCGATCATCTTGCCTTCCAGGCCCCAGCGAACTGCGCGCCACTTGTTTTCCTGGATCAGCATCCGCCGGTATAAACGAAAGCCGAGGTTCTTCTCGATCAGCCTGGTCAACTTGGCGACGATGGCCTGGAACAGGGCCGCGATCGCTACTGTGTCATCGACGCGCGTGGGAATATCACAGATGCGAAACTCCAGCGTCGGGAAAACTGGATGCGGCCGGCAGTCCCACCAAATCTTTTTGCCGTCGTTGATACAACCCGTCTTTACCAGCAAGTCAACGTAACGCTGAAACCCGGGATAAGAATCGAAATGGTCGGGGATGTCTGTGCGCGGAAACTGCTTAAAGATTTCTGAACGATAGGACTTGAGCCCGGTGTTGTGACCCATCCAGAACGGCGACGACGTCGTCAGCGCCAGGATGTGCGGCAGAAAATAGCGCGACGCGTTCATGATGTGAATCTGACGCTCGCGATCCGGAATGCCGACGTGAACGTGCAAGCCAAAGATCAAGAGTGAACGAGCCACGGTTTGCAGCTCCTGGACCAGCAGCTCGTACCTTTCATCGTCAAAAATTTTCTGGTCCTGCCAGCGGGAAATAGGATGTGTTGATGCCGCAACGATCTTGAGTCCATTTTTCTGGGCCAGAGATGAAATGACACCCCGCAGGTTCGATATGTCAGCCCGCGCTTCCTGAATGTTACGGCAGATGCCCGTGCCGACTTCGATCATCGACTGAATCATCTCGGGTTTGATTTGCTCGCCGAGAATCATCTTGCCTTCTTCGAGAAACTCCGAGACGTGTGAACGCAATTCGCGGGTGACCGGATCGACGATCTGAAACTCTTCTTCAATGCCTAATGTGAATTGATCGAACATACTAATCACCGTCGAGTTCAGCCTGGCACCACGGCTTCATCATGGTCCAATCGGGCCTGAACTTACTCCAGCGTTCGTAATACAAATGCTGCGCCGTGCTCAGTAGCGACCCGTAAGGGCCGTACAAATCAAGATGCACGTGCCACTCGCGCGCGCCCTCCTCAGGATCGATATAGAGAAAGTGAAAGGACGCGCGCTTTCTTCCTTTTTCAATAAAGCCGCCGGTGTTATCGCGGTGCCGCGCAAACGTATGAGTGAATTCTGGTCGACCGTTAAGTTCGCTCTCCAGATCCGCGACCGCTCCAAAGTAAAGCCCCACACCGCCGCGGCCATAGACATTCACGATCTTACCGACGAACCGCCAAAGATCAACGCTTGCCAGCCGGCCTGATATCAGCGCCAACGCTTCCTGCTTATCGCGCGTCAGCGAGTCGTACGCAGCCTCGTCGCCCTCATGGCCCCAAAGTCCGCTTAACTTCCCTCGATATCGCCCGCGCTCTTCTTCCGAGAGTTCTGCCCACTCGAGCGGTTCCAGCGCCTGCGAGTCAGGCATGGTCACGCACCGGGCACTTCCCGTTCGATTAGGGCGCGCGACTCATCCGACAAATCACGGAATTTGACGCCCACGCCAGCGCCGGGATTACTGTAAACCACCTCGCCGTTAACTATCACGTACTTTTCTCCCAGCGGGATGCGCAGGGCCAAAGTGGTTCCCACCGGGATATTTTCTTGCGTGGTCAGGTACAGACCGCCGGGGCTGATGTCTTTGGTGCTGGCCACACCGGTCGAATCCGCACCATCAAAGTGAACGTCGACGATCAATCGCGAGCGATCGAACTTTCTGCGATTGTCGGAAGAGATTTGGTCGGCCGAATCTTCGTCAGTCACCACTTCGCCCACAAATAATTCAGATTTCGGCTTGAGAAGCCGAGGGAAATGTTGCTCAGTACTAAATGAAGCTGTGAATTCGTTTCGATAATACTCGATTCCGGGAGATTACAGAAGTTCAGCTTGCCTGGTTTATGGCATGCGCTGAATTGACACTAAAAACACGCGCACGATACTATCCGAATTCATATCCAGCTCCCGATTTCTGCACAAGAGCTTCGATCTATGGGTTTCGCTACCACAGCCATTCACGCCGGAAACGAACCGGATTCAGCCACCGGGGCGGTTACTGTCCCCATTTATCAAACATCGACCTACGCGCAGGACGGCCTGGGCAAGAACAAAGGTTTCGAATACGCGCGCACGGCTAATCCAACGCGACTGGCGCTCGAGCGTAACATCGCCGCGCTGGAAGGCGCCCAATTCGGATTTGCCTTTGCCTCAGGCATGGCTGCGATCGATGCCACGCTGAAGCTGGTAAAGGCCGGCGAGCATGTCATCGTTTCAGACAACACGTATGGTGGAACTTTTCGACTGTTCAACCGCATCCTGGCGAACTATGGCATCGAGTTCTCTTTCGTCGACACTTCTGACGCCACCAATGTCGAAGCCGCGATTAAGGACAACACTAAAATGTTGTTCGTTGAGACGCCGACCAACCCGGTAATGATCGTCACGGATTTGAAAGCCGTGTCGGACATTGCGCATGCAGCCGGCGCACGTGTGGTGTGCGATAACACCTTCATGTCGCCATACCTGCAACGGCCGCTCGACTTCGGGGTGGACATCGTAGTGCACTCGACCACAAAATTCCTGAATGGCCATTCCGATGGAGTTGGCGGCGTCGTGGTTTTGAACAACGAAGACGACGCAGCCTGGATCGCTTTTGTGCAGAATAGTGCGGGAGCGATTCTATCGCCCTTCGACTCGTGGCTGGTGCTGCGGGGCACCAAGACGCTGGCGCTCAGAATGGAGCAGCACGACAAATCGGGCCGGGCCGTAGCCGCTTTTCTGGAAGACCACCCGAAAGTGCAGAAGATTTATTATCCCGGTTCGGCTTCACACAAACAGCACGACCTGGCTAAACGACAACAGAAGGGCTTTGGCAGCATGGTCTCGTTCGACGTCGGCTCGTTGGAAGCAGCGCGGACCGTGCTCGAATCCGTGAGGGTTTGCACCCTGGCGGAAAGTCTCGGCGGAGTGGAGTCGTTGATTTGCCATCCAGCCACCATGACGCACGCTTCGATTAGCGAAGAAGCGCGCAACCGGCTCGGCATTACCGACGGACTCGTGCGTATTTCTGTAGGCATCGAAGACACTGACGACATTATCGCTGACTTGGATCAGGCCCTGGCGGCAATAACAAAGTGACAAGCAGCAATTGACAAGTTAGAATCCAGACGAACTACCGACTTTTAAATTCGTCGCAAAACGCTCCTCAAAACATGCTCGTTGAGCTACATGCCAAATCAGATGTTGGCCGCGTCCGTCGTGGTAACGAAGACAATTTCCTCCTGCTAGATCTGTCTACCCAGCGGGCCTGGTCCGGATCAGATGGCGCCGAGAACCCGGACGACATGAGCAGTCTCAATCTGGGAGATAAAGGCCTCGTGCTGGTGGTATCGGATGGCATGGGCGGCGCCCTGGCCGGAGACGTGGCCAGCCGCATGGCCATCGAATCGGTGCGTGATGTGATGACCGGCAACGACGGCGATGGCTGTGACTCGAGTGCCTCGCTGGTGGAATGCCTCAAACACGCCACACTGCAAGCTAATCGCGCGATTCATTACAAGAGCCTGGAAGACAGCCGTTGCAGCGGCATGGGCGCAACCCTGACTGGCGCTGCGATCAAGGACGACAAGGTTGATTTGGTGCAAGTGGGTGACAGCCGGGCATACATAGTGCGCGGCGATCAAATCCGGCTGGCAACGAAAGATCAGTCCCTGGTCCAACAGCTCGTTGACGTGGGGCAGATTAGCGAAGAGGAAGCCGAGACCCACATGTTTCGTAACGTTATCCTGCAAGCGCTCGGCGCCCAGACTGAACTGCTGCCGGCTACGGCCAGGATTCAGATACGACAGGGTGACGTTCTGTTGCTATGCAGCGACGGGCTTTCCGGAAAGCTGCGCAATGATGAAATCCGCCAGATTGTTTCTGATGCCCGGGAAGATTTAGGCGCCGCATGCAGCGCTCTGGTGGCTGAGGCTAACCATCGCGGCGGCGAAGACAACATCACGGTGGTGCTTGCCAGGTTCACCGGCGAGGAGTTGCGCGACGCCGAAGGCGATCGCATTACCGTGGAGCTACCGCTGCAGGAAGACGACAAGACTCTGGACGAGACCGAAGTAGACACCCATCACGACACGCCACCGCTATGACTTTTCAGGATTCCAATTCTTTCGCGCGCCAATCCGGCACACGCCCAACTCGACGAACGTAAATTGATGCGCCCTGAACCCGTTCGACCGTAACCCGGTCGCCGGCTTCCAGGGGATCTTCCCCATCGGCAGGATAGGCAGTCCATGTCGATCCAAAAACTTTCACCGCCCCTTCATGAAGCGCGCCGCGGCTCGAGCTGACGACGGTGCCCACCTTCCCCGGTAATGCGTCGGCGCCGGTTTTCAGGTCGCCCCCGGTTTTTTCGCGCGAGAAGTAGTTGACGAAAATAGTTCGCGAAGCTGCGGTGAGACCGATTGAGACGATCGCGAAGATCAAAAACTGAAGGGGAATGCTGTCAACTCCGAGCAAGCCGGCAATGCCGGCGGCCAGGGCGCCAATCCCAAACCACAACAGCACAAAACCGCTGGTGAAGATTTCGGCGATGATGAGCACCGCGGCGAGGATGATCCAAAATATCCAGAGATAACTATCCATTGCTTGTGTACGACAAACTTCAGTTTGTCATTGCCTTCGGCCGGCACATACGCTAACCCGGGCGACAAACTAAAGTTTGTCGAACTTCACTTCCATAGGTTCTTCATCACAAACCAAATGTTCGCCGGACGTTCAGCCAGCCGGCGCATGAAGTAAGGATACCAGTGTTTACCGTACGGCACATAAACACGCATGTTGTAGCCATCACGCGCCAGTTGTTCCTGTAGGTTCCGGCGAATCCCGTACAACATTTGAAATTCGAAAGCATCTTTGCTGATGCCTTCCTCTCGAGCGTACCGGATGGTCGCATTAATCATATTCGGATCGTGAGTCGCGATTCCATGATATGTCCCACTTGAGAGGAGGAGTTTCATCACCCGAACGTAATTGTCGTCGACGTCCTTCTTGTCCGGAAACGCGACTTCGGGCGGTTCGTTGTACGCGCCTTTGCAAATGCGGATGCGCGCCGGAATCTTCAAGAGCTCCTGCGCGTCGTCGTACGTTCGCCGCAGATACGATTGCAACACAATCCCGACATCGTTCAGCCCAAACTCTGCCCGCAACCGCTTGAAGATATCAATGGTGACCTGGGTGACAGCCGAGCCTTCCATGTCAACGCGGACAAAATTGCCGCGCCGCGCGGCATCTTCGACCACGCGACGGGCATTTCGATAAGCAAGCTCGGGATCCATATCGAGTCCGAATTGCGTCAGCTTAATCGAGACATTTGAATTGATCCCGGTCTGGTCGATCTGCTCCAGAATGTCCAGGTACTCCTGGACCTCGGCTTCAGTCTCGGACGCGCTGCCTACCGATTCATTCAAATGATCGAAAGAGGCCGAGCAACCGTGGCCGTTCAGATCGCGGATGGCTTTGACTGCTTCATCGATCGTGTCGCCGGCTATAAATCGGGTGGTGAGATTTCTGAAAAGACTAAAGCGCGCTGCAAAGTCTTTTAACTTTTCCTGACGGGCAAGATAGAGCAGGGCGCTTCGCGTTAGCATTTTTCGATGAGATTCTTCCCTGTGCTATTCTTGGTTACTTCCGATAACCGTCGCTGAAACGACCAGATTAATAATGCGTTGGAAACTGATCCTCTTAACGTCACTCGCGGCGGCGATAATTTCACTTGGATTGTGGGCCGCGTTCGCGATTGGAGTCTTTGGCTCGGCTCGGGCCATGGCTCGCAGTGACACCGTGCTGTTGTCCAGCTTGATTATTCCCCTGGCGGTCGTTGCGTACGGATCCATTTTCGTTTACCGGCATACGGCAAGCCAGCGAAAGTTACAAGCAGCCATCACGATTGTCCTGGCATTAGTGCTCACCGCGGCTGCATATTTGGTGGCTTCTACGCTGTCCGTTACCTATCTTTACATACCCACCACTTACGAAGTGCGGCATGCCCGCTGAGCTAATTAGCACTCGCCTGCTCTTCTCTCGGCCCCAAGCCAATTTCTTTCTGCACCGGCTTTAACGAATCAATCACAAACTGAATATGTTCTTCGAGCGTCACGCCAAGCTCTTCAACTCCCTGATAAATATCGTCACGGTTCACTGAGCGCGCAAAGGCTTTGTCCTTGAGCTTCTTTTTCACGGACTTAACTTCCATGTCGTCGAGGCTGCGTGAAGGCCGGACCAGCGCACACGCCACAAGAAACCCGCATAGTTCATCGGTTGCAAACAGCGCCTTTGCCATATCGGTGTCGCGCGGCACGCCAGTGTACGTTGCGTGCCCGAGGATCGCCCGGATGATGCGATCCGGATAGCCACGCCCGCAGAGAATATTCGAGCCGGTGAAGGGATGCTGGTCGGCCGACGGAAACATCTCGTAATCAAAATCGTGAAGCAGGCCAACCATGCCCCACTCGTCTTTGTCGGCGTCCGGCCCACCGTAACGTTCGGCACACGCACGCATCGCAGTCTCGACCGACAAGGCGTGCTTTCGCAGGCTGTCGCCCTTAGTGTATTCGCAGAGCAATTCCCAGGCTTCTTCCCGAGTCGGCATCGTTGACTGTGCTATTTGTTTTTTGAAAAGTTTACGGTGAGAAAACTAACACGGCTCAGTCCTGTACGACAAACCTAACCTTAGCGACCGAGCCGAGCAGTTCATGCGCCGCGCAAAATTAATTGCCCGGGCGCACGCGGTAGGCGGGCCGCGCCCGAATTGTCACGTCGCTGCGCGAAGTCCTGACCTCAATTTTTCTTAGAGCGTTGTCGTAGTTTCGGTTCGCTGAGTAATAACCCAGCAGGTATTGCGTCCGCAATTCCGCGGCGATCGCGGCGAATGCATGCGGAGCCACCGCCATTTTGTCAGCTCGGTACACCTGGCCGCCGGAACGATCCGCGAGGGCGTTGAGATAATTGTCGGCTGTCAGGTAAGCCTGATCCAATGAAGCGTTTATGGGATCGTTAGAAGTTGTGCGGCCCAAGCGCACGGGAGGTGACCCGTTGCGCGTGTCGGGGAAAGGATCTCGTGGTTTTTTCGGGTCAGATTGAGGCTTTATGACTTTTGGAACGGTTGGTTTCCCCGGGTCATCTGGACGCCGTCCTTCTTTTGGATCCCGCGGTTCCGGTCTTCTCCGTTGATCCCGCGGATCAGTCTGTCCGACTCTTGGATCTCCTCCAGATCGTGAGCCGGGGCGGCTGAGTATGATCATCAGCGGATCCGGATTTGAGCGGCCGGTGGGATCCGGTTCCGTGCTCGGTACCGTCGGCGGCGTCGTGGAGTTGGGACTGTTGCGAATCGTTTCGCTGGTCGGCAGATTGGCCCCGTTCGTCGCCGCGTCCTGCTCACGCGCTATCCGTTCAGTTTCCGCACGCGTATCAAAACGAATGGGGTAAACAATCGCACCCGACTCTTCCAGGTTGCGCAGCGAGCTTTCGAACGTTGCGCTGTCGCTGCGCCAGTCAAACGCGTCGCTGAAAATTACGACCGCCTTCTTGCCGGTTATCGGGCGAAGCACGTTGAGCGCAGTATCCATAGCGTCGTAAACCTTCGTGCCCGAACCAGGTTCGATTTGACCAATGACGCTGCGAAGCAAAGCTTTGTCCGCGGTAAAGTCGTTCCAATCGCGCACCGAATCATTGAACGAGATCAATCTTACTTTGTCGGCAGGGCTGAGTTGATCGACGAAAGCAATCGCTGCGCGCTGAAGCGCCGACAAGTGCTCTCGTGTACTTGAACTGGCATCGAGCACAAGCACGACATGAAACGGCACGTTAACGGCGGTCAAGAATGAAATCTGCTGAGGCGCACCGTCTTCTGTGACGCTTAATTCTTCTTTGGTCAAATCGGCAATGTACTTGCCGGCGCTCGACTTGGCGATTATCGGAATAGTAACCAGCTCGGCGTCGATTTTGTTCGACTCAGCCTCACGCTCTTTACCACGTCCTCGTTCATCCTCGACCGGCTTGGCCGGATTCTTAATCGCTGACGGCGGCACAGTCATGCGAGGCTGAGCGAAAACACCGGGCATGACTAATCCTGCCAGGGAGATCACGACGGTCCGTAGAATCAATTTCATGATTGGTGATCCGGAGAAATGCCGAACTGCCTGGGGAGACGTGGCGTTATTGTAATCACCTTCTCTTCTCAATCCAAGCTTGCCGGACAAGTTGACCCACAATAGAATCGCGCGACGGTCTTCAACTCATGTCAGAAATCAAGCCTCATGCGCTAAAGAATCGAATTGTACTTGCCCACCCATCTCAAACTGAACTTGCCCGTCTAATTGAAGAGAGCGGTGCAAAGGCGCTGTTCTGGCCAAAGCTGAGTATTCAAACACCCGAGTCATTCACTGATTTGGATGAGGCCATCGAGAGCCTCTACGGATACGACTGGCTCATTTTCGTTAATAGCGTTTCAGCCGATTCTTTCCTGGCACGTTTCAGGCATCTTGGTCATGAAACAAATGAACTCGACGCGACCCGAGTCTGCGCCCTGGGAGATTCTACCGTCGCGGTGCTGGAACAAGCACAAGTACACGTTGACCTTGTCTGCGGCCGGCTGAGTGCAGCCGCGGTCATCGAGAGTATCGCTAACTATCTCGGCGGCCGCGACAAATTGGCCGGCCTTACCTTTGCACTTCCACAGGCCGCGATTGGTCGTGGCTATCTGAAGCCGCTTCTTGAAGATGCCGGCGCCCGTGCCGATGTGGTCGCTGCTTACCAAACCACGTCGGGAGGTGACTCGAGCCTTCTCCGGTTGCGAACGATACTCGACAGCGGCGGAGTTGATTGTCTCGCGTTTACCTGTCCAGCCGAGGTCAATGATTTCGCTCAGTTGTTCGATACGAATGATTTCTCGCGATTAGCCGGAATCGATGTGGCGACGAGTGATGATGCAGCCGCAACTGCCGCCGCCCTTGGTTTCATAACCACAATCAAGCCGAATGGTCCCGGGATTCAGGCTTTGGTGGACGCGATTTCTTCACACTTTGCCATTTGAACAAGCGCCAACCTCGGCACTGCGCCCTGTGCTAAACTGCAATCGATGAAAGGCCGCGTGCTCATCATCGATGGCGACCGCGAACACTCGCACTCACTGCGTGATGAATTGAAGGTGCTCGGCTATGAAGTTTTGGCCGAACCGAACAATTCCTCGGGCGCGAAGGTCGCGGAAACATTTTCCCCGTCTGTGATCATAACCGACACCGTCACCCGGGGCCGTGACGCATTTGCAGCGCTCAGAGAGATTCGCGCCAGCCATCCGCACACACCAATCATTCTCGCCGGGAAACAAGGCTCTATCGAGACGGCGCTCCGTGCTATCCAGGAAGAGGGCGCGTATCACTATTTCGATAAGCCGGTAGACGTTGAAAAGCTCACCATCGTGCTTGAGCGCGCCGTTGAGCTGGCCGAAGCGCGACGCGAAAACGAAATGCTTCGCCGGCAGTTGCGAGATCGCGGCGCCTTTGGCGAACTGATCGGCAGCTCTGAGGCGATGCAGAAGGTCTATCTTCTGATTGAACAAGTCGCGTCCTCTTCAGCGTCGGTCCTGATTACCGGCGAATCGGGCACCGGCAAAGAATTGGTGGCGCGCACTATTCATAACTTAAGTTCGCGCCGTGACGCGCCCTTCCTCGCGATAAACTGCTCAGCCATTCCCGACACCCTCATGGAATCAGAGTTGTTCGGTCATGAAAAAGGCGCCTTTACGGGGGCTGTCTCGCGACGTCATGGTTGTTTTGAACTCGCCAACACCGGCACTTTGTTGCTGGACGAAGTGGCGGAAATGCCATCGCTGCTCCAGGCAAAACTGCTGCGCGTGATCGAAGAGCGAGTGGTGCACCGCCTCGGTAGCCGCAAAGAGATTCCGGTGGACGTGCGTATTCTGGCGGCCACGAACAAGGACCTTGCCGAGTCTGTGCGCGACCGCACCTTGCGTGAGGACCTGCTCTACCGGCTCAACGTGATCACAATTCATCTGCCGTTGCTCTCGGAACGAATGGATGACCTGCCGCTGCTGACTCAACACCTGGTTACGCGGCTGGCTGCAAAACATAATCGGCCGGCGCGGTTTATCAGTCCGGCCGCGCTCGACGTCTTACGGTTTCATTCATGGCCGGGCAACGTGCGTGAGCTTCGCAACGTGATTGAGCGCGCCGTGGTCATTTGTTCGGGCGAACAGATTGAACGCCATCATTTCACGCCGTACCCGTTCGATCAGCGGCGGAGGCTTCGTTCGGAAGACACGGTCACGTTCCCGGTCGGCAGTCCCCTGGAAGAGATTGAGCGGCAGATGATCCTGCGCACCCTCGACAAAACCGGCAACAATAAAACGCGCGCGGCTGAAATGCTCGAGATTAGTTTGAAGACGCTGCACAACAAGTTGAACTCCTACCGGGCCAAAGGCCTTCTCGACCAAAAATAAAAAGTGCGCCCCGCTCCGCCATCCGTGCTGCTTTTCTTCATTGACGGCCTGGGAATCGGCACGCGCGGCGCGCACAATCCTCTCGACGGGCTCACGGAGGCGGCGCCGCTGGCGATATTCCAGAACGAACCTCCGGTAATTCCCTTTGACGGCATTTTGGCGATTACCGATCCGCGCCTGGGCGTTGAAGGCCGGCCGCAAAGCGCCTCGGGCCAAACCACCATTCTTACAGGAATCAACGCGCCCGCGGCCATAGGTCATCACAAGCAAGGCTTTCCTAATCGCCCGTTGCTGGATATCATTCGCGAGCATTCAATCTTTCTTCAACTCAAACGGGCCGGAGTAGCGCCGATCATTTTCGCTAACACCTACACAAAGTTTTTCTTTGAGAGTCGCCCGCGTTGGATTTCCGCTACGACCGCAGCGGTTGAAGCGGCGGGTTTGAGTTTCAATACCGTGGCAGATTTGAGAGATGGTCGCGCGCTCTATCAGGACTTTACCAATGCCATGCTGATTCAACGTGGCGAACAGGTAGATTTGCGAACCGCAGATGAAGCGGGAGAAGTTCTCGCCAATATTGTCGCGCGCCACCGCTTTACTCTTTATGAATACTTCATTACGGACAAGGTGGGCCACGCGCAGGACGCCGATAAGGCCCACGCGGTGCTTACTAATTTGGCGCGGATGATCCGGAAACTGCTGGAGCTCGTCGATTTGAAAAGCACTACCGTCATTCTGACCAGCGATCATGGAAACATCGAAGACTTGTCAACCCGAAGCCATACGCTTAACCATGTGCCCACGCTTGTATGGAGCGCAAATAACAAGAGCATCGCCGCCCGCATTGCATCCTTAACCGACATCACTCCGGCGATTATGCAGACACTGGCGCCCGGGCCGGTCGAATGATGACCGCGAACGAACAATCCGTAGCCCAGGTTTCGAAAAACGATCCGCGCGAGATCTTTGGGTGGATGGTTTACGACTGGGCCAACTCCGGCTTCTATACGACTGTCGTGGCGGCCCTGTTTGGGGAGTACCTGACCCGGCTGGCCCAGGCTGCAGTCGGCGAGAACGGGGTCATCTTCGCCCTCGGGCCGTTTCTTGTAACCGCCAAATCGTTGGCGCCATTTACGGTGGGCGTGTCCGTCTTTCTTCAAATATTCCTGCTGCCTGTGCTCGGCGCTTTTGGCGATTACTCGGTTTTGAAAAAGCGTCTGATGATGCTGTTTTGTTATTCCGGAGTTGTGGCAACGTGCCTCTTGTTTTTTCTAACCACTGGCGGTCACCTTTTCGGCTCCCTCGTATTCATCGCCGCCAATGTCTGCTTTGGCGCCAGCATCGTCTTTTACAATTCGTTTCTTCCTGATATCGCCACTGAGGACCAGCGCGATCGCGTCTCGAGTCGTGGTTATGCCCTCGGGTATTTGGGCGGAGGTTTACTGTTGGCGCTGAATCTTGTTTTTGTGTTTAGCGCAGGCCGTTTAGGAATCTCGACTGGAATGGCGGTGAGGTCGTGTTTGCTTTCAGCCGGATTCTGGTGGGGTGGCTTTGCGCTTATCACCTTCAAGCGGCTCAGGAACCGGCCGCCTGTGAGAAAACTGCCGCCCAGTCAAAGTTACCTGACGATTGGGTTCAAAGAGCTTGGTTCGACATTTTCAGAACTACGAAGGCTGAGACAGACTCTGAAATACCTCCTCGGATACCTTTTCTACAATGACGGAATTCAGACTGTGATTACAGTCTCGGGTGTCTTCCTGGGCCAGGAGCTCTTCGCCGCCAGAGGTATGGAAACGCCGCCTTCATTCCTGCTCGGCATTCTCCTGGTGGTTCAGTTTCTCGCCTTCTTTGGCGCCCTGGGATTCGAGCGGTTGGCTTACGCCGTCGGAACCAAGCGGGCGATCATGATCTCGCTCGTGGGCTGGGCGGGTATCGTGATTTATGCCTACGGCTTCCTGCACACCGTGACGCAGGCGTGGATATTGGCGGTGCTCATCGCAATAGTGCTGGGCGGCTCGCAGGCGCTGTCGCGATCGCTTTTTTCGCAGATGATTCCGGAAGGGCGCGAGGGCTCGTTTTTCGGATTGTATGAAATTTCTGAACGAGGGACTTCCTGGCTGGGCCCGATCGTCTTCGCCGGAGTGGTCGCCTATACGGGATCGTACCGGCAGGCGATTCTTTCGGTGATTGCGTTTTTTGTGATCGGCATGGTGTTGCTGTTGGTGACTGACACTGATAAGGCTATTCACGACGCGGGGAATCTCTTACCGGAAGAGGCTGCGCAAGGAACTTCAGCTCCGCCTTAACTAACCTTTGTTCTTCGGCGACTCACGCCGGCCTGCTTCAAACAATCCTGCGAACAATAGTCGCCTGAGTGTGCGGCGAGCGCGCGGCTCTGTGGAATCCACGTCTGGCAAATCTCGCACTGAACCAGTTTCTCTGGTTGCTGGGCGGTGGGTGAAGGACTAGTGATGACGCTGCGAAAGTGGCGGACGGTCTGCAGGAACTGTCGAATCAGTTTGAAATACGGCCGAACGACTCGGTAAACGAGAAGGGCAAGGACGAGTACGAAGCCAACAACGAAAAGTATTCTCAAGGACTTATGCGAACGGCGTCACGCTGGAATAACTGATGCTGTGTACCACCGTTAAGATGCCATTTCAGGGCAAGTCATCCTTGCGACGGCGCGGGTAGGGATCACTGGTGCGCCGCCTTGTGGGTGAGTTGGGGGCGCGACGATCGATACTGCCGGCCGGCAATCCGCGACCATGTACCGCCTCGGTCAGGATACGTGTGATTTCCTGCGAAAGAGTGCGATGCTCAGCGGCCGCTTTGCGTCGCAGTGACTCTTTCAAATCGTTGGGTACGTAGGCTCCAATAAAAACGCCTTTGCGATTGGCCATTTCGTCTGGGGCTCCTTGAAAAGGTTAGAACGCTATCGAAAAGCTCGTGAGATAACTGCCTTGCAAAGTGAACAGGTCTGTAAGCCGAATTCTGTGTCCCGGTAATCGGGATGACGATCATTCCTCTAGGCCAACCGTTACCGGTTGGCTCAAGCGACCTACCCGGAGGCCTCAGGCGGGCAGCCCTTAGCGCCTCCCTATTTGGTCTTGCACCGCGAGGAGTTTGCCTGGCCGCGCATGTCACCACACGCGCCGGTGCGCTCTTACTTCTGAGGTCTCAGATGAAACCTCATAAGCCCAATTGGGCCGCACCATTTCACCCATCACCCGGCGTTCAGAATTGAGATCTCAAAATCTGACTCGCCGTCGGCTGGTCTGTTTTCTGTTGCACTTGTCGTCGCCCACGTTTTCCATTTTTCAAACTCCAATTTGGAATCTGGAATTTGGAATCTTCGTGGGCGCCCCGCCGTTAGCGGGCTCGCTGCCCTTCGGTGTTCGGACTTTCCTCTCCTTTCGGTATCAACCTCACTTCAAATCCTGAGACTTGAAGTCGAGATTGAATCCAAAAGCAGCGACCGTCCAACCTGCTTCCTCTGCAAGGCCCGAGGATTATAGCAAATCATTGTTCAACACGCACAAGCAACCGTGGAAGACCCAGCTCCCGGGTACCCCTTCTGAAATCAGTAGGGTTTTCGTCAGAAAAAGTAGCGTATGCCCACACGTAGCTGATTTAGAGCCGACGGCGGAATTGTGGATACGACCAGCCAGGTCATGATCGAATGGGATATAGCCACCGCAAAGAGGTTGGGCACGCGTTGATAAACTGCGCTCCAGATTATTCCGGCTGCGAATGTTATGGCGGTCAGCAACGGATTGGGCAAATGCAACGTTGCAAAGACTGCGGCAATGACAAAGACGCTTGTCCATCCCTTTCCCAACACGGTCATCGCACGGCGGTTTAAGAAGCCCTGAAGCACGTACTGTTGAACCAGTCCCCAGCCGAACCCTAAAACCAATTGGATTATCAGGAAGCGGGTCGGATGCCACCTCATAAAGTTAATCGAGCCGAGCCGCCATCCAATGCCGAGGCCTAACGCGACGGCCATCAGCATTGGCGCCAGCAGAAGCCGCAGCGCCTTCAGGAAGTTGTCAAAGCGAAAGCCGATTTCCCGAAGCCCTTCGTTTCGGGCACGGTGCGAGAAAAAGATCACAATTACAGCGCGCACGATGGGGATGGCGACAATCAGTTTGCTG
>DATENS010000305.1:0-27633 GCA_035274925.1 Pyrinomonadaceae bacterium
TACGCCATTCCCGCCGGCGCCGCCGGCAGGCCGTCGGTCATGAGCATGGCGCGGCCGGTCGCCTGGTCATAGACGAAAGTAGCACGAGCAGTGGCAGCGGTTTGCGTTCCGGCCAATTCCATTTTCTTCATGGTGGGCGAATTCATCAGCGCCAGCGCTTCCCGTTGCCGGGCGATAGCCTCTCGCTCACGGGCAAGTTCTTCCTGCTGCTGGTTGAACTGTTGTGAAAGGCGAGCAATTTCCTGACGGGATCGCACATCGCGCCGCCAAAGCGCAATCACTCCAATCAGCAGCGCCACAAACGCCAGAGCCGCAGCCAGTCTCATCAGATTCGGCCAAACACTTGCCGCCGGACGCGGCCTGAACGGCACCACCGGTGAGGCCGCCCCGACGGGTTTCTCTTCCTTCCTTATTTCATCAAGTAACCGTGCGCGAACTCCTGCGCCAGGCTCGGCGGACGTCGAAGCATGGGCCAGCAAACCGGCGGCATCGCGCAATTCGGCCAGCTCGGCCCGGCACTCCTCACAGGTCTCAAGATGCTTATCGACTCGCAGGCGGTCCGATGCGTCCAACGCATCCAGCGCGTGCAAGGTAAGCAACTCTTCGTATTCCTGATGTGCCATCATCTAAAGCCCGCGTGACTCCGCCAACAACGCCCTCAGTTTCATCAATCCCGTTCGCATTCGTGTCTTGACCGTGCCCAAAGGTTCGCCGAGTCGCGCCGAAATCTCAGTCTGGGTCAGCCCCTCGAAGTATGCCAGGAACAGAGCGCGGCGCTGTTCTGCCGGCAACTCCGCCAATGCCTGGCGAACGATCGTTCCCTGCTCTGACTTTAGCGCGTCCTGCGCCGCATCGCCCGCATCCGCGTCTGCGGTGTGAGCCACTTCATCGGCCAGACGAGCGCGGCTGCCGAGCGCGCGCAAACGATCGAGCGCGCGGCTGCGTGCGATCGTAACCAGCCATGTAAAGACTCGCCCGCGCGACTCGTCAAAGTCCGCGGCCCGCCGCCACACTTGCAGAAACGTCTCCTGCAAAACATCCTCCGCCTCCTGGCGGTCATGCAATATACGAAGTATCAACCCAAAGAGGATGAGGCGGTATCGATCATAAATGGCCCCAAGAGCCTGCTCGTCGCCGCGCGTGATCCCGCGCAGCAGGTCATTATCGGTAATTTCTGAAGGCTGGGCTTGCAAGACTGGGAATCTCGCGTTCAGTTTGGAGCGGTGACTGCCGGACTCAGCCGCACCGACGCGCCTTCGCGATTCGTGCGCACGCGAATGCGGCGGGAACCTGCGCCGTTTGATGAATAGGTGATCGTGTAAGCGGTGCGCAGTTGTGCGACCACGTCGTCGTACGCTTTCTGTAGATCCTCGAGGCGCTTAATCGAATAGAAAACTCCACCGGAAACGGCCGCCAGTTTTTCTCCCTCCTCGGCCGCGCGGGTGGTAATTGTCAGGTATCGAGTGCGCATTGGATCTACAGTTACGGTTGGACGCGGCACACTGGATTCAGGAATGAGGCCGGAAGGCACATAAAGCGGATAAATCAGGGCGCCCGACTCGATGGTCGCCTCGAGAATTGCGGGCAATGGGACAAAGGATTTGTTGTCGTCACCGTCCGACATGATGACGATGGCGGTGCGTTCGCCCCGTAAAGGCCTCAGCGTGTGGACCAGCGAATAGGCCAGCGCGTCATAAAGCGCAGTCGCCCCACCGGCATCGATGTCTTCGAGTTTTTGCGACAGCAGCGCGCGATCAGTCGTGAAGTCTGAGAGCACCTGGATGTCGTCGCGAAAGCCGATAATCGAAATGCGATCCTGCGGACTGGCTGTTTTGAGAAAATCGCGAGCCGCCTTGCGGATAAAATCGATTCGTTCTTCCACACTCCCCGAGACGTCCAGCAAAAGGATCAGATTGAAAGGTTCGGTAGCCGGGATAACCGTCCTGATGGGACGCTCAGTGCCGTCTTCGTAAACCGTGAAGTCATTTGAGCGCATGCCTGCTATCGCCCGGCCATTGCGATCCGTCACACTGGCGTTGACCCGCATAAGCTGCGGCGATACTGCCGTGGCGACTTCACCCGGCGGCCGCAAGGTTACCAAAGACGGCTCAGTGCGTGGCGGCGGCAGTGACTTCGCGTAATCGCCAAAGAGCCGCGGGCTGACTTTGCGAATCGCCTCCGAAAGAGGCCCGTCCCCGCTGCGCACGATCGCCTTGGCCGCCTCAGTCAGTGCCCGCTCGCGCAAATCATTCGGAGCCATGCTCGGGTCAACGTTCAGCAGGATGACCCCGCGCTGCGTGGTTAATTCCAATTGCACAACATTGTCCGCGGGCTTCTGCTTTTTCTTCTTGTCGTTAGTTTTTTTGCCGTCCGCCGGGTCGTCTCCGGTTCCATCCACCACTGAATCCGGATCCGGATCAGGTAAGTCAACCGACGCGCTCGGCTGATCTTTCTTGCTCTTCTTGGGCTTCTTCGCGCTTGCTCCCAACTTTCCGGAAATCGAGAACGAGCCGGCACGGCCCTCTTTCACTTTCGGTAACTCAACATCGCTGAGATATCGAGGATGACTGGATTGCCAGAGGAACTTGAACTTCACTGCATCGAGCGGCACGTCGGCATGAATCGTGCCCGTGTCGGTGAGCACTTCGGCGAAAGCAAAGTCTCCAATCACATCCACCATGCCGCTTTCGCTTTCGATCTTTACTCGCGCGCGGGGCGGAATACGAACCGTCAAATCGATTCGATCCTGGGGACGGCGCTCGCGCACGCTAATCCCACCTTCGGATATGGTGACGTCGCCCGGTTGCACGGGCGCGCCCGGCGAGGTCGCCCGCAGACTCGACTTGTCCTTCTCGGTTTGATTGGTGATGACTGAGACGCGTCCGTTGAGATTCGTGATGGTGACGGTCGCTTTGCTGCCGAACGTCAGCTCGCGCTCATAAGCGGGTTCGGACTGCGCGGACGCGACCAATCGGTTGTTGAGCGACGGCCCGGCTAGTTGCCAGACGGCAGACAGAAAAACTGCCGCGACCACCAGCAAAAGTGAACGAGCGAATAATCGGGGAACGATGGGGGGCGCCTTCGTCTGAAAGGCGGGCCGGTAAAACATAGCGCCTGATCTTGCCTGTGCCGCAGGTTACGGTCAAGTGTTGGCGCCATCCTGGCAGCCCGGCGGGCTGCAGGCGAGTAGCCGGTGGTCCGCAGACCACCGGAACTGAGTTCTGTAACAGTGGCACCCCTGCGGGGTGCAACAGTGGTTCATTCGCTTACCGGAGGTCCACGCTTCGCTCGACCTCCGGCTACTAGCTGCCAACCCCTCGGGTTGGTTAGAATGCGAGCCGGTTCGTCATGGCCGAACGTCAATTCAAATCATTCGGTGAATTCTGGCCGTACTATCTCAGTGAGCACAGCAAGCCCACTACGCGCCTGCTTCACTACTTTGGTTCTGTTATTGGCATCGCTGCCCTGGTGGCGTTAATCGCGATAGGGAAGTGGTGGCTGTTTCCGCTGGCTTTCGTTCCGGGTTATGCGTTCGCATGGATTGGGCACTTTTTCGTCGAGAAGAACCGCCCGGCAACCTTCACTTATCCACTGTGGTCGTTTATGGGTGACTGGAAAATGCTCTTCTTGATGATGACGGGAAGATTGAAGGGCTAGCTTTGGAGTGCGCCGACAGAGCGAAGCGGCGACGGCGCTTTGGATCTTCTCGACGAATCAGGTGCCGCGTTACCCCTATTTTCGTTCAGCCATGGAGGAAAGAGATACTAATCTAAAGCGCCGTCGCCGCTTCGCTCTGCCGGCGCACTCCAAATGAACTCCAAATGCGTGAAACCAAATCCCACCGCCTTGAGCGCACCGCCGAGATCATCAAGCTGCTTAAACGCGCTCATCCGGACGCAAAGTGTGCTCTCAATCACTCGAACGCGTTCGAGCTTTTGATCGCTACCATCCTTTCGGCGCAGTGCACCGACGAGCGCGTTAACATCGTCACCGCTGACTTATTTCGTAAGTACCGCAAGCCCGAAGATTATCTGAAGGTTCGCGACACAGAGCTGCAGCAGGACATCCGCACTACCGGTTTCTTTCGCAATAAGACGAAATCAATCCAAGGCGCGTGCAAAGTGCTGATCGAAGAGTTTGGCGGTGAAGTGCCGCGGACGATGGAAGAGCTTTTACGAGTCCCGGGCGCCGCGCGTAAGACGTCAAACGTGGTCCTGGGCGTGGCCTACGGAATCGCTGAAGGCGTGGTAGTTGATACGCATGTCAGCCGGCTATCACAACGGCTTAAACTTACGCGTCAAAAAGATCCGGTAAAGATCGAAAAGGATTTGATGGAGCTGGTGCCGCGAAAAGACTGGATTATCTTCTCGCATCTCTTGATTTTTCATGGCCGCCGCGTGTGCAAAGCAAGGCGCCCGTTGTGTGAAGAATGTGTGGTTGAGAAACTGTGTCCGTCTTCGATTTTGAAGACAGGGAAGGTTCCGGAGTAAGGCGGCCCGAAGGACCGCGATGTAGCAGCCCCGACCGTAAGGTCGGGGTTATATGTTTGAAAGATTATCCAGAGGTCCGAAGGACCGGAATGATCATGTCGGCCCTTCAGGCCTCAATTTTTTCTGTAGGAACGTTGACCCCGACCTGGCGGTCGGGGCTATTTCATTCCGGCGCTTCGCGCCTGCAGTTTTTTCTCCCTAAAGGTCGAGCTGTCTTAGTGGAGCCCGCCAACGGCACCTCAGCTTTAACTTTCCTTCTTAGGCCGCTCGTTCGCTTTCAGGACTCGCTTGCGCAGGCGGATCGACTTGGGTGTCACTTCCACCAGTTCGTCATCGGAAATAAACTCCAAAGCCTCTTCGAGCGAAAGATCTTTCACCGGCACCAGCCGCATCGCTTCGTCTGAGCCGGACGCGCGCATGTTGGTCAACTTCTTTTCTTTGATCGCATTCACATCCAGATCTACGGCGCGCGCGTTCTCGCCGACGATCATGCCTTCATAAACCCGCGTGTTCGGCCGGATAAAGAGCGAGCCTCGCTCCTGCAAATTGAAGAGCGCATAAGTAGTCGATTCGCCGACCCGATCGGCGACCAGCGAGCCGGTGCCGCGGCCTTTCATTTCGCCCATCCACCGGTCGAAGCGCAGGAACAAAGTATTGAGCAGACCCGTGCCTTTCGTCTCCGTAAGAAATTCACCGCGAAAACCAATCAATCCCCGCGAAGGCGCTTCGAATTCCATGCGCACGCGACCGGTTCCATGATTCACCATTTTGGTCATCTGGCCTTTGCGCCGCCCCATGGCCTCGGTCACTACGCCGATGAATTCTTCAGGACAATCTACGACCACTTGCTCGATTGGTTCCTGAAGCGTGCCGTCAACCTGGCGGGTGATTACCTGGGGTTTCGAAACCTGAAGCTCGTAACCTTCGCGGCGCATCATCTCGATCATGATGGCGAGTTGCAGTTCGCCGCGGCCTGAGACCTTGAACTGATCCGGCGAACTGGTGTCCTCAACTCGAATCGCTACGTTGCCGAGGATTTCGCGATCGAGACGTTCTTTGATTTGGCGCGAAGTGACGAATTGACCTTCGGTGCCTGCAAACGGCGAGTTGTTCACGCTGAAAATCATCGAGATGGTCGGCTCGTCAACCGCAATCGACGGCAACGGCTTCGGATTTTCCGGATCAGTAATCGTCTCGCCGATATTGATGCCTTCGACTCCGGCCAGCGCCACGATCTCGCCGACGCCGGCGCTGTCGGCCGATTCACGTTTCAGGCCTTCAAACACGTAAAGCTCTTTCACTCGGGTTTTCTGCAGCGCGCCATCGCGTCCCGCGATCACGATTTCCTGGTTCTTGGAAATCTGCCCGGAAAAAATTCGGCCGATGGCCAGTCGGCCCACGTATTCGTTGTAGTCCACGTTGGCCACCAGCAGTTGCAGCGAATCGTCACGCAATGCGTGGGGCGCAGGAATGGTTTCGATAATCTGATCGAACAATGGCCGGAGATTCGTCGAAGAATCTTCCAGGTTCTTTTTCGCCAGTCCTTCGCGCGAAACGGCGTAGAGAATGGGAAATTCGATCTGCGCGTCCGTGGCATCGAGGTCGATGAACAATTCGTAAATCTCGTTCACGACTTCTTCCGGCCGCGCATCATGCCGGTCGATCTTGTTTACTACCGCAATCGCGGGCAGACGGGCTTCCAAAGCCTTTCTCAAAACGAAACGCGTTTGCGGCAAACAGCCTTCAGCGGCGTCCACTAACAGCATCACGCCGTCGACCATCTTCAACACGCGTTCCACCTCGCCGCCGAAATCCGCGTGGCCGGGCGTGTCAACTATATTGATTTTATAGTCGCCGTAACGCACCGAAGTGTTCTTGGCCATGATGGTGATGCCGCGTTCACGCTCGAGATCCATCGAGTCCATGACGCGCTCAACTATGGTTTCATTGTCACGATAAGTGCCGGCCTGCTTGAGCATGGCATCGACCAAGTTGGTCTTGCCGTGGTCGACGTGGGCGATAATAGCGATGTTGCGAATCTTGCTTGTTTCCATAATGACTTCACCCCCGACGAGCCGGGGTTCTTGACTTACCTTGTTAAGAAAATGCCGCAGTGGGCAAACGAATAGGATAGAGAGGCCGGTGGGAAAGCACAACCTGAGGGAAGATAATCTTAGCTTGCGGGTATTCTTTGCGGCTTTGCGGCTTTGCGGCTTGGCGCCTTGGCGTGAAATATCCGTTTGAAAAACTGCTCTCACGCAAAGAAACAAAGGCGCTAAGATACGCCAATCCATGAATGAACCCTCTGAGACTGTGCGCGCCTCCGACCTTGAGATCGACTTCGCCGATACCGGCGAGGGACCGCCGGTGCTTCTCCTGCACGGTTTTCCTTTTGATCGCTCCATGTGGCGGGAGCAGATCGAGGTCCTGAGGCAGAGCCGATTTCGCGCGATTGCTCCTGATTTACGCGGGCTGGGCGCGACAAAGTGGGAAGGCCAAACGGCTACGATGGATCAGATGGCGCGTGATGTGGCCGCCCTTCTGGATCGATTAGCGATCAGTAAAGCGGTTGTTTGTGGGCTGTCGATGGGCGGCTATGTCGCTTTCGAATTCCGAAAACTCTTTTCGTCACGCGTAACCGCGCTGATCCTCGCGGGCACCCGCGCGCCGGCGGATAACGAAAAAGAAAAACAGGTACGGTTTGATCAGGCGCAGCGCATGCTTAAGGAAGGAATGGCCCCGGTTGCGGAAGCCACCTTGCCAAAACTTCTGGCGCCGCGCACTTTGAAAGAGAAACCCGACGTGGCTGAGCGCGTGCGCGAAATGATCCTGAGAAGTTCGCCCCACGGCGCCGCCGCGGCGCAAAGAGGGATGGCTGCGCGCCGCGACTATTCTGCGGACCTGGCTGAGATCAACGTGCCCGCTCTGATTATCGTCGGCCGGGAAGATCCGATCCGCCCCGTGGCCGACGCGGAGTTCATGCATAACGGAATTCGCAACTCGCGACTTGAAATTATCGAAGACACAGCGCACATGACAAACATGGAGCAGTCTGAGATCTTCAACCGTTCATTGCTGGCGTTCCTGGAGCAATTGGCGTAATGAGGTCAGTGAGCCAATGAATAAATTCACCATTGAGGAGCGCGTCCGCTGGGGCGACGTCGACGCCGCCGGGATAATTTTTTACGGCTCGTACATCCGTTTCTTTGAAATTGCCGAGACCGAGTTGTTTCGCGTCGTGGGTCTGCCTTATGGCAAGGTCTTTGATGAGCTGCAAATATGGTTGCCGCGCGTGCACCTGGAATGCGACTTTCACCACGCCACCAGGCTTGACGATCTTTTGGAAGTCAGCGTTTATGCCGGAAAGATCGGTCGCACATCTCTGCGTCTGAATTTTGAAGTGAGACGGAAAGGTCAGGATGGAAAGCTGGAAGCGGAATTGATGGCCACCGCTCACTTTGTGCTGGTTTCCACTGGTCGCGAGGACTTGCGCCCGGTTCCGGTCCCCGACGAACTACGGCGCGCGCTCGCGCCTTACACGGAAAAGTAGCTAAATCTTCCCTTTCCTCACTGGAAGTCCCTCGATCAGATGATCCAGTCCGAGCCACAGCGCCCAACTGTGATGATAGAAGGCAAGAGGAAAAGTAATTCCCACCACGAACAGGATCGTGAGAATCATTTGGTCGGCGCGGGTGATCAATAAACAAACAAAGTAAGTGAGCAGAATCACTCCCTCGGTCGCCACTACATTAGCCATGATTGCGCCGACAAAAAATCCTTCTTCGCGTTTGAAGATAACCGGACAGGCTGAACAGGATTTCTTGATATCGAAGGGACGGCCAATCACCGAAGCGCGTCCACAGGCAGGACATCGCAACATCAGACACCGCTTGAGTGTGGCGGCAATATTGCGCGAATCCTCCATTTTCAGCGCCGTGCTTCCTGCCGTCTGCCTACTGCCGACTGCCTTCTGATCTCATTCGCCCAAAGCTGCGTACTTGAACAGACGAAACCGATAGCGCTGCTGGTCGCGAATGTTTTTGGCCACAACGCCGTGCAGGTCGTCGCGCCAAACCGCGTATTGGTCTATGAACCGATCGGAGGCCGCTTTGTCGCCGTTATACTGAACTTCCAGAACTTTCTTCAGGAGTTTGCCGACCACGTCGTGATACTTGTCGTAATGAATTTGGAGTTTCCCGTTTGCAAACGTAAGCAGCCCGTTCTCAAGGAAAAAGTTCCACTGCATCAACTGCATCGTGTTGTAAGGCTGATCACGGCGCGGCTTGTTGTTTTGCAGCACGCGCAGAATGCCGCCCGCATAAACCGACCGGAGCTGTTCGGCGGTGTAGTAGCGCTGCTTGTGGAGGGCTTCGGCAACAAACAGCGAAACCAAATCGGCCTTCATTTCTTCCATCGTGTTTGAGTTGTCCTGCAAGGCCTCATCCAAATCGCGATTGTCTTTGGTGCGATCCACGCCCAGGTAATGACCCACCTCGTGCCACAGCGTCCGGTAGAAATTTCCGTCCGGCGTCAGAGCTTTCGCCTCCTGCTCGCCAATCGCCGCCGCCAGGGTGTTGCCTCCCGCTTGAGAAATATTTGGGTCGCGCATGATGTTCGCACGCAAAAGAATGGTGCGGCCGTAACGACGGGCCAGGTAACTTTCATTCGGCAGGATCGTCGCCGTGTTGCCCCCGCGCGCCTGGCCAAAATCCGCAATCACGTCGTAAACGCCAACGGGAATGTCTTCGCGGATCTTTTTGTGGTGATCGTAGGGCAGTGAATCTTCGAGCGCCTGCAAGCCTTTCATTGCCTGGCGCAGCGCCGTGGTCTCTTGTTGGCGGGTCGCCAACAAACTGAAAGCAAAGAAAGTCTTAACGCTGTAAAGCTCGTCGTCATAGGTTTCATACGATCCGATTTGCGCGTTGAGATTTTTGAAATGGCCGGTAATCCACGACGCATCGCCTGATTCGTAATCGTCCGACAGAAGATCGCGCGCGCGATTGCGCAGGAACCTGGCGAACTCGTCATCGTCTTTCTGCAAAGCATCAGCGGCCTCGTTCAAGAGCGTGTGCGCCTTGATCAGTTGATCCGCATAAGCGACCGAGTAGGGCACTGCGTAAAAATCTGTTCGCGTGGCGCGCCTGCGTACACCGCGGTTCCTAAAGGCCATTGAGATACGGCTCAACCGGTTCCTCAATCCCGGATGCAATGTATCCAAAACCGGATACTCGTCCAGTTTAGCCAGATCCGCGCGCACGTTTTCAACCGTACCGCGGCGCACTACCGACCTGAGATCTAAAACCTCACTCCGGTTCGCGTTACCTGCAGCGATCGCGCCCTCTAATTCCTCTTTTTTAACGCCCCACGGATACATATTCTTGCCCGGCACGACCGGATCGACGGGCAGGAAAGGCTCGCGTTTGTTTTCGAGCGTGGTCGCAATCGGCCCCTGAAATAATCGGTAAAGCGTCAGCAGATTCTCAGTCGGTCCGGGATCGCCCACATGCGTGTGCAGATCCCAAAGTTTTGCGTACGACGAAGCCGCCTGCTTATGCCGTTGTTCTTCGTAGAGGCCTTGAAAAATCTTTCCCACTTCCAGCAGCTTTGCCACCGCCGCGCGTTCGCCCGCACTCAAATGAGAGAGATCAGGCGCGAGCCGGATCGTCTGCGTCTTGTCGATGATCGGCTGGCTCTTGTCGCGCGGCCAGTACCCGGCCGGCCAGGTGCCGCCGGTTTTTGGACGGGGACCCTGGGCGAATAACGTCGCAGAAATTCCGAGGATAAGAAGGACGGAAATTATCTCTTTCATGCACGCAGTATACGTCAGTGAAGTGGCACGCGCATCCCGCGAGTGATCCCGGGCCGGCGTCCGGCCATGCTCTCCAACTGTCGTGGGTTTGTTGCAGACAACGGTCATGGGAATCTCGCGTCAGCAAAATCCGTCAGTCCAATTTCCTGAAAGAATTCCGGCAGCGTGATTCGGCACTGTGCTTGCGAAGCGGGGGCGTGATGTCGGCGCACGTGTCTCATCAACCTGCTGTTTTGTCCTCCGCGAAACCTCTGCGATCTCTGCGTCTCAGCGGTGAGTTGATCGACGCTGGGGATTTCACCGCAGAGAAGCAGAGATCGCCGAGACAGCGCAGAGATTTGCTTGCGGCTGCGCTCATCGGCATAAGGCGTCGTTACCAACGCGAACGCCGGCGGCGCAAGGTGGGCCGGGCTTACGATATGGCGCTGGAAATCGCGCGCGAAATCCCGAGAGGTTCTGAAGTTCTGGATGTCGGTTGTGGAAATGGTTTCATTGCCCACCACCTTTCCGCACTGCTCGGCACGGCGGTCGTGGGCATTGATGTCGAAAACTCTGCCGACGCGCCCATCGACTATCTTCGCTACGACCGCGCACAGTTTCCGGCACCCGACAATTCATTCGATGCAGTACTGCTCTGCTATGTGCTGCATCACGCTCAGGACATCTCACTGATGTTGCGAGAAATGCGGCGCGTGTTGCGCGACGGCGGCACAGCAATCATCTACGAAGACATTCCGGCAAGTTGGTGGGACCGATTCGTTTGCTCGATTCACAATCGCCAGTGGAAAAATCGCACCGGCGCATGCACATTCCGGCATGAATCAGAATGGCGCAGACTATTCGGTTCCTTCGGTTTTGAAGTGGTAAGCGAGCGGCAGCTCTCACGAATGCGCAATCTCACACATCCGGTGAGGCGTCGGTTAATCATTTTGGAAGCCTTGCGCACCCAAAGCAGGGCCATAAATGCTCGATAAGCAGAGTCTCGTGGCGGCTGCACACAGCGTGATCACAGTCCTGCGCAAGCGAGTTAGATGTTCAGTGGCGCATGATACAGCTCACGAACGTTGCCGCTCGGATTAAATTGGCGAACTGAAAGAGCCAGGTTGTCCTCATTGATTTTGAGCACTCCATAAGTATTGTCCCGGATATCGCCATCAATACGACTGCCAGTAACACCGGTGCTCCCACCAGCTATGACATAGAGATTCTCGTCGTATCCGGCGAGTTCGAGTTCTCCATCACTATAACGTCCGCGCGATATCCGGTTGAGTGCCGGGTTGTGTTGATGGCCATGAAGAACAAACTTGAAACCATGCCTCTGCAAACCTTCTACGACCGCCGCGGCATCAAGTGTCACACTAACACTCGCATACGGATAGTCGGAATCCGGTAGGCGCTCCTCTCTTAGGGCTCCTACAAGGTGGTGATGTATTACAGCCATTCTAAGGTTATTGGGCTCAGTTTTTGGAAGCGTATCTAAGACAGTGTCGTACGCCTGCCAATTCACCCAACCATAGTTTGACGTTTCTTTGCTACGCAATTTGATCGAATTAATTGGAAGCACTTCTAGTACTTGATCTGTTGGTAAACGAAATTTTAGGAGTTCTATAGCCGAACGGTTTGCACCGTAGAATGTATTCAGAAATGCATTAAACGCTCCTTCATGATCGTAAGTGAGCGCAAAGTCTTTGAAAGAAATGTCGTGATTTCCAGGCACGATAACGACGTGCTCCGGCTCAAGACCGAGTGCCTTGCGCAACTCGTGCAGAAAGGGAATTGCGACCGTAAATAGATGGCTCGCGTCTCCTCTGCTCGTCAAATCTCCCGAAATCACCAACAGACCGATGTCTTTGCCAACCATCTTCTTGATGTCTTTCTCAAGAATAGTCATTAAGGGGTATGAACCTGGAAGGGCTGTTGTCGGAAAACCAAAATCACTTCCAAAGTGAAGATCAGACAAGTGCACAATTGTATTGCCCTTCAGATTAATGAGTTCACTCGAATGGAGTCTATCCCCCGAGCTGGGCGCAATCTTTTTGCCGACGACTGGAAAGAATGTGTAATCTTCAATTGGAACTGCCGAGAATTTTTCCAAAAACCTGTTCAAATCGACTTCTTCAAGCTTGGTCAATTTGAACCACGCTGGGAACGACTTATCTCGGTAGTATTCAGGCGTTTTAAGTTCGTCGGGTGATTTGATTAAGGCACCGCTTTCGCTAAAGATGCAGTCCGCTACAGTACCGAACGCAAATTTGGCCTTTGATCGATCGAAAATCCCAACTTCGACCGGCTGTCGGCCTGTCTTAGTTTTCAATTGCGCCAGTTCAACGAGACGCTGAGGTTCATTAGGTTTGCGCCACCACCCCCACCACACCTCCGCCGCTTCACGGAGCAATTTTGCATGTTGGGCAATTGTATCGGCTAACAGGTCTCGGTACCTGAGGACAACGGTTGTGAGCATAAGTACCTCCTTAGATTCTACCAACCAATGAGGGCAACAATAGTTTCGAGTGCGGTCTGCTCCTCAGAGTTCGTGCTAATATGACTAATCGCCTCGCGACAGGGGATGCCGCTTTCCAGAATTCTAAGAAATTCGGAGATCCTTCTCTGACCGGCTACCTTTGCCACGCGGTTTCTTGAGGTCCACAGGTCGATTGTAGATCTGACAGGATCGCGCGTGCTGACCGACCTGAGCAGATATGACAGATCTTCATAAGGTGACGATACGCTGATGGGCCGGGATTCTTCCGAAGTCTTTCTCACAGCGACAACCTGGGTCCCGAACAGAAAGCGATCCCATTGGAATTCATTCGGAGCCGGAGCTGCGAACAAAGAACTCCGCGAAGGACGAATTTGGAGGATAACTAAATCCGCGGTGCGCCAAACGGGTAATGCCGGTACACCCACCGCCGAAAGAGTTTCTCTTTCAAATAGTGGTGTTTCATAGGAAATGTTCTGCTGAATAACCTCATAGGTTCCGAACTGATCGAGGTTACTAAGAAGCATTGCTCTCTGTAGCCTTGCATCCGGTCGAGTGAGCTCAGGGAAAAGCGTAAGAATTATCGTTCCATTGCTGACTAGTATGCTCGAGGCAATACTTACCCAATAGTTTACGTAGGTCGGGTACCAGGGAGGATCCATAACGACTACATCAAAGCCACCAAGATTTGAAAACCGATGAGATTCAGAAATGTCGGCGATGTGAATTCTTTCCTTCGGTAATCTCCGAAACGCATCAGCGATAAGAGGGTTACGATCCAACAGATGAGCGTCTGCCCCGCGAAGGATTAGATTGCGGAAAACCGTGGGGGTTCCAATGCAAAGAATTCGATGACCGAATTCCATAGATGTTGTCGCCAATGTCTCTGCTGTTTTACGCGTAAATCGCCACTCGTAGTCGACCGGTGATGGTTCAGGCCACTCGTAATTAGATTGTTCATGTTTTACGAGGCGGTCGGCTACCAAAATTTTGTCACTTAGTTCCAAGCGCTGAATTGTCGCAAAGACATCGGTAGGAAAGGCGCCGTTGGAGGCTAAACAGACTTCCGAAAAAGATCTTGCGCCTGCTTTCACAGCACGAATAACTTGTTTCTCGATTAATGTTGAATAATCGTATTCATGATCAGATTCGCTATCCTTCGCCCTCTTAAGATCGCTTGTTATCTTGTTTTGAAGTAGCATCTGGCGGCAATTAGTGGCTAAACCGAACTGGCTGGTAAAGGAAGCATAAAGGCGACGGCTTGGGACCAGCCTGGGTGACTCATAAATACTAGGCGCAAACGCCTGGAGTGTAAATAACTAAGCTCTGGCGTCACGGAAATGAACCGGCCGACAGATCTTACTATTCATGGAGGTCCAAGCCTCTAGAATTCGGCTTCAAGAGTGTCATCTGTGTCACGAATGAGATTCAGCGGGCAACAGCAGAAAATCTTCGGCGAATCACGGCGCGCAGGTCGAGATGTGTTGCAACCGATATGTAGCGCTTTGCTCCAAAATTACCTCAACCTGACGCTTTGCGGCCTTCAAAAGCAATGACGCCGCCAACCACCGCGCCGAGAATTCCGCCGACAAGCCCGACGACCCTCGCTTAGATCATTGAGTCCATATTCGAGGTATTCAAGCTTTAGCTTGTCGTTTCGGACACAGACTGATGCTTGTCGTTGGAGCCGAACTCAAGTTTGTTCATACATCCGCAACGTAACCCACAACGCGGTTACTGGCCGCTTTCGAGCACTGCTTGTAGATCCGAATAGTCGGCTGTCGGTTTCGTGCGACAGACTAAACGTGTGATTTTGCCCGATTGATCGACGGAGACGCCCTCCAGACTCACAGCAGGTTTCTCTTCACCGTTGTAATCGTCGAACACCGAATAGTTCACGCCGTTGACTGAGAAATTGATCTCAGTCAGATCTACCTGGGCGCGAAAATAATGGGTGTATTGAAACTTGCCCTGGCTGCCTTGCCGCTCTTTGGGAAATTCGAGTTCGATTTTTCCCGGCAGGCCAAAGCGATACTGCAAATATCCGGTTTCGCGCGTGAGGTTCTTCGCCGCACAAACCGAAACAACTTTTGCGGGTTGCCGCAACCGGCAGCTAAAAATGACGCGCTCGTTCTTTGCGCACAGTGTATTTGGTTGCAGGGGCGCTTTAGGCTGCAAGGGGGGCTGCACGAGCGCACCAATGCCGCCGGCTGTGGATCGATTACTCGGTGAGGCCACGAATGCACCAACAATCAGTAACGCAGGCAGAAGTACCAATCTCAGTTTTGGCATAACGATTCAGATTCCTTACACGCCCAACCAGAACAGCAGGATGTTCAGAGCAAAGCAAAACAATCCGGATAGAAAGCAGGCGTACTGCACGGCCACCAGCACCCAAACTATCTTAATGTCACGTTCGCCGGATACGTCCACGCGGCGCACGAAAATCGAAATGGACAACAACAGGTCCGCCGCCACCAGGATCGACGCCCAGAACATCATCCATCCTGCATACATCAAAGCCGGGGGCGACGGTGTGCCCGTAAGCTTCGGCCACAGACTCATGCAGACGGCGGTCTGGAGTGTGATCAGCCACTTGCTCCAGTCCTGAAGCAATCTTAGCGAGTCAACGGTGCGTTGCGCGCGATCCATTTCAACTCAAAGGTTAGGATTAGGCTTCGACTTTAAAACGCTCGATGTCTCCGGGTTTGCGGAGCATCTTGTTGACTTCACCCAGGTGTCGCTCTTCCTCAGAGATCATCTTGCGCGCGTACTCTTCCAGAAACACCGAGCGATCGCGGGCCAGTTCGAGCAGTCTCTTGTAAAGTCCGAGGCCTTCCTTTTCCGCGGCCAGCGATTCCAGCAGAATATCGTTGATACCGTGCTTGGTGGATTCGAGCAACGCGCCAATCTTTAAAGAAGGATGCTCGCCGAGGTGCGTAACCATCTCGCCGGCCTCGTTCGCGTGGGCCAGGCAGGTGGTTGCCTCGCCGCGCAGCCAACTCACAATCGGAATACGGCTGTAACCAAAAACCATCAGCGAGTAATGCGTGTAGCGCACTACGCCGGCCAACTCTGTTTCCAGGATCTCGTTCAAAAGGGCGACTACTGCGCTCTTATCAATCTGCTGGTCTGCCATCTATTCCTCCGCTGTTCGTTGTTTGATCTAACTTGCAAACTAAACAAAGGGCGTCATGCGTTGTGCGTTTGCGCCATAAGCGCCAATTCAACTTCAAAAGGTTCAGTTGAAGGAAAAATGTAAGTGGTCTGGTAGGCCGGCGCTGAAGTTTCGAGAATGGGCCGTCCTTCAGCTTCCAGCCACGCATGTCCCTTCAATTCACCGCTCGCTTCTTTCCTGACTCCAAAAACTATACGCGTGTTCACGCCTTGGAATGCGAGATAACGACGGAGCACGGTGGCTCGTTTCCAACAACTGGGCTTGAACACGAAGACATTCAGGCCCAGCACCGCGTCAATTGCCGACGAGAGTTCCGCGCTCTCACTCGCGTTGGGTTCTGGTCTATTTCGCGTGCCGGCCGAAACGATGCGCAGCGCGCGCGGCAACGAACAAAAGTTCACCAGGCCTGAGAGCACCAGCACCCAGAATGACATGCGGGTCATCAGCCACGCTCGTGCCGGATTTCGAACTGCTAATTTCAAGGCCCTGGAGAGCATTAAAGGTCCTTTCGGGATTGGTCATTCTATTCCAGAGTGTTCGCACAGAGCTAGCTGCTGAGTATGGCAAATCTGAAAACCTCAGCGCCACCTCTGCGTTCTCGGCGTCTCTGCGGTGATTGGTCTTAGGCGTTTATTTCACCGCAGAGACGCAGAGGTCGCGGAGTTTTGCGCGGAGAAAACTGAAATCCGGACACGCTCTAAATACAATGATCGTGATACGCTCACCCAAATGGATCCATCGAGCGATCGCCGGCCCGTCAAACTGGTCACAATTTTCTGCGACGGTTCCAGTCTGGGCAATGGCCGCGACATTGCCCGTGCAGCCGCGGTCGCGCTGCTTGGGTATCAGGGATTGTGGCGTGCCTTCGGCGCCTACCTCGGCAAAGCTACAAACCAACAGGCAGAAATCGTTGCCGCGGCGCTCGGGTTAGAGGCTTTGAAAGAGCCCTGCCGCGTGCGCCTGCATACCGATTCGCGGTACGTGGTCGAGACGATGAGTGGCCGCTTTCGCCGCAAGACGAATCACGAGTGGTGGAAACGCCTCGACGAAGCCAGCGCCCGTCATGACGTCGAGTGGCGCTGGGCCCAGGGTCACGTTGGTCACGTAATCCAGGAAGCCGCGGACAAAGCCGCGCGAAAAATCGCGGCCCTCGGACATGTTGAGCCGGCGGTTTTACAGGACGCGGTCGATAAGATTGGCGTAATCGAACCTGAAGACGAGAGCGGAAATGAGCGGGAGTTATTTGAGAGTTGAGGTGGGAGTGCCTAATTCTCTTTGCGCCTTTTGCACCTCTTGCGACTTTGCGAGAAATCGGTAATCCACATCAGTTTTCACGCAAAGGCGCAAAGCGAAACCTGAGCCGTAAAGAAAGAAATTTAAATTAGCACGCTACCGAGTCGACGCGTTCCCTCGCTTTCCTTCGCCCGCAAATCTATAATCCTCCCACCGACAAACCCAGATATTCACTTCGCCCAGAGGTTACGTGCCACGAAATTTTTCAAAGCTTGTCTTGAAATGTCTGATCGGGCTTCTCTGCTCCGTCCCGTTGGCGGCGGGCTCGGCCCGCGCGCAATACGCTGACCGTGGTTGGGAATGGCAAAATCCGCTGCCCCAGGGAAACGCGATCAGCTCCATTCGTTTTGCCAAAGACAAGCGTCACGGGTGGGCGGTCGGTGCTGACGGCGTAATTCTTTACACCCCTGATGGCGGTTTTTCGTGGGCCAGCCAGCGATCAGGCGTGGTGGCGTCGCTCAACAGCCTGTACGTCTTCGATCAAAAGAAAGCGTTTGCGGTCGGCGCGCGCGGCACCGTGCTGAAAACCACGAACGGCGGCAAGACTTGGCTGAGCATTCCGACGCCCGCCAAAGATCATTTGTACGCGATCACTTTCGCGGCCGGCGACGCTCTGCATGGATGGGCAGTCGGCACCTACGGCTGTGTGATTGCTACTGCAGACGGCGGTTTGACGTGGACGATTCAGAATAGCACTGCGCGCACCCATCTTTTTTCGGTTTCATTCATCGACAAGAACATCGGCTTGGCCACCGGCGATCGCGGCGTCCTGCTGCGCACGACCGATGGCGGCAAGAATTGGAAAGAGGAATTGCGGCTTGGACCAATGCCGCTGACCTGCGTCACCTTCATCACTACAAAACAAGCGATCGCGGTCGGCTATGCCGGCCGGGTAATCATGAGCAATGACGCCGGGCTGACGTGGGAGCCAATTGACATCCTGATGACCACCGATCTGCTTTCAGTTTTCTTTACAGATGAGAAGCACGGCTGGATTGCCGGCGACAACGGCGTCGTCTTAAGCACGGGAAACGGCGGCAAGCTGTGGCTGCCGTCGAGCATCCGCACGAGTCCAAGGCTCGTCACCATCTATTTCTCTGACGCGAACACCGGATGGGCCGCCGGTGGCGACGGGCTGGTGGTGCGCAGTGATGATGGCGGACTGGGCTGGGAGCGGTTGACGGAAGGAGGCCGCGACGATCTCGCTGATATTTTCTTTCTCGACGGTTCGCGCGGCTGGGCGGTGGGCGCGCGCGGAAAAATTCTCGCAACTTCTTCCGGCGGGAAGAACTGGACGATTCGGCCGTCCGGAACGCGTGAACGCCTGAACGCGGTGACCTTCGTCAACGCGGCGCAGGGCTGGATCGTTGGCGATCATGGCAGCATCCTCCATTCAAGTAACGGCGGCATCGTCTGGCGGCAGCAACTAACCGGAATCCCCGAAGACCTCACCGGTGTTCACTTCATCTCGGCAAAATCGGGATGGGCCGTCGGCGCGCGCGGCACGATTCTTTCCACGGATGACGGAGGTGAAACGTGGGGCGCTCATCGATCAGGCACGAATGCCTGGCTCGAAGACGTACGTTTTGTTGACGCGAAGCAGGGCATCGCAGTCGGCTCTGGAGGCACGATTGTGCGCACCGAAGACGGCGGCGAAAACTGGAAACAGATCAACCTCAACTTGAAAGAATGGCTCTATGCCGTTGATTTCGCGGACGCGCAACGCGGCTATGCAGTCGGCGAAAAAGGCATCGTCCTGCGCACAGACGATGGCGGTTTGAAGTGGAAAGATCAGGAAAGCGGGGTTTCGAGCAACCTGTTCGCCGTGTCCGCTGTTTCGCGTGACGACGCATTAATCGCGGGCGATCATGGCCGCGTGCTGGCCACCAAAGACGGCGGGCTAACATGGGCTTCGCAGCCGACTATCACCAGCTCTCCGTTGTTTGCTGTCGCATATCACGGCGGCGGAAACACCTGGGTAGCCGGACGCGGCGGCGCGATCCTGCGGCGCAACACTTCGCTGGCAACCGTGAACATCCCAACGCCTAAACTGCCACCCATGCTGCGCGGCGGTTCGTCCAAAGTAAAAGAGAGAGACCCGGAAGGAGACCCCGACGACATTCCTCGCGCCGTTAGGCCGCAGCTGAAACCGCAAAAGCCTTGATGATTTTCAGTGTGACGTGACGCCAGCCGCCTCACCTAAACATGATGGCGAAATGAATTGCTCGTTGGTTCCCACGAAACTGGGGCTATCGAGCTTGTCCGCCCCTCCAATCGCAAAGAGCGAATTGTTAATTTGGACGACGGCTGTTTGTTTGCGCGCGGTAGGCAGCGGCAACAAAAGCGTCGTCCAGGAATTGGTGGCGGGGTCAAACACGTCAACCGCCGGAACGAATGCCAGCCCATTTACGCCACCGACCACAAACAGCGAGCCGTCTATTACCACGGCGGCGTGCTGGAACCGCGGAGTCGGCATGGGGGCTTTGGTAGTCCACCGGTTGGTTTTGGGATCAAAAGCTTCAACTGTGTTCAGCGCGCCACTAAGCTTCATGCCCCCGGCGACATAAAGAATCCCGTCAATGACTACGGCCGTTGCTTGATCCCGCTCGGTCGGCATCGGAGTTCCTTTGGTCCACGAGTTTGTCACGGGATTGTAGATTTCGACCGTCGAGTACCTGATCGAACCACTGGTGTTCGCCCCACCCACCGCGTAAATCAGACCGTTGAGGGCCACCGCCGCGATATGACATCTGGCCGTCGGCATGGGCGCGCGCGTGCTCCAGGTGTCCGTTACCGGATCGTATGCCTCGTTAGCATCGGTACAGAATCCGAAGCCTGCGCCTTTGCTTTTGGCGTTGCCGCCCATCACGTACATCTTTCCGTTGACCACGGCCCCGTTTGTTCCCGTGATGTCGCGCGCTGTCGGCATCGGGGCCTTTGTGCTCCAGGTGTTGTTGGCGGGATCGTAAGCTTCAGTGACAGTGTGAAAGATCCACGGCGCTGTATAGCCGCCGGCGATATAGATAGTGCCGTGTATTTCAGCGATGGCCGAGGAACTTCTGCTGGTCGGCATCGGTGCTTTCGTGATCCAGGCGCCGCGATCAGAGCAGGGAGTGAACGTCATGACGCTGGATAAATGATGTGATTCATCCTGGCCGCCCGCGAAATAAATCGAGCCGTTAAAGCTGGTAGCGCCAAGACCAGTGCGCATCGACGGCATCGAAGGTCCGGTGGACCACGAGTCGGTTGCCGGATCGTAGGCATCGACCTGGCCATTGTTCCCCACGCCGCCAAAAACGTAAATCCGATCGTTGAGCACGGCCGCGCCGAACTGAAGCCTTCCCACCGGCATAGGAGCTTTAGCAGACCAACGGTCACTAACCGGATCGTATACCACCAGCGATCGCATCTCGGCGGGACCACGGCCGCCCCCGATTACGTAAATCAAATTGTTCACGACGACCGCGGCGGCATACTCTCGCGGAGTCGGGAGTGGGGCCCGCTCGATCCATCGATCCGCAGCCGGATCGTATTCTGTGTTAAAAGCCACAGATTGACCGTGGTCACTGCCGCCGATTGCATAAAGCCTTCCGTTAACGGCGGCGACCACTGGGCCTTCCCGGGCAGACGGAAGCGGCGCCCGATCCGACCATTGATTGGTCCTGGGATCGTAAACTTCCACACTTGTCGTGGTCCGGTCACAGTCCGTCCTGCCGCCCACGACATACAAATTGCCATTCAACGTGCCGGCGCCATGACCGCCGCGCGCCGTCAGCATCGGAGCCCGGTTGGTCCAGCGATCATTTGCCGAATCGTACGCTTCAAGGTTCGCGTAAGGCGTGCAGGTCTCCCACCCCCCGGCGGCATAGAGAGCCCCATCGATGACAACCAGTGCGACATCTCTTCGCGGCACGGAAATCGATCCCTTGTTCGTCCACTTGCCGGTGAAAAGATACTTGCTTGCATTTGACGAGAGATTTGCGGCCGCTCTGGCGTGGCGCTTGTACCAAACGTAACCGCTGATGGAAGCTAAAGTGATCAGCACCAGCGTGATTGCGGCCACACCTTTATGGTGGGCGACGGCGCCGGCGAAACGCTTGACGGCCGACGCCGGAGTCTTCTCCTGAACGGATTTCAAAGCTCTCAGATCAGTCAGTAGATCATCGACGCTCTGATAACGCTCTTCACGATCCTTGCTCAGCGCCTTGTTTGCGACGGCAACTAATTCCGCCGGGGCCTCGCTGACTCGGTCGAGAGATGCGGGTTGCTTGTGCAAGATCGATTCAATCAGCCGGGTTATATCATCGTCTTCAAACGGGACGCGGCCGGCAATCATCTCGTAAAGCATCACGCCGAGACTGAAAACATCGCTGCGCGCATCAACGCGCACCCCGCGCGCCTGTTCGGGCGACATGTAACGCACCGTTCCCATTAACAGCGCAGAAGAAATGTTGGCGTGGCTGGCCACGGCTGGATCAAGGCCGTCACCACCTTCTGCGGCAGCCGGTTCAGAAAGTTTGGCCAGGCCAAAATCCAAAACTTTTACGTAGCCATCAGGCCGAAGCATGATGTTTTCAGGTTTGATGTCACGGTGAACGATTCCCGCTTTGTGAGCAGCAGCCAGAGCGCTCGATATCTGGATTGCTACATCAAGAACCTGCTTTAAATCCAGGGTCTGACGGGTTAACAACTCGCGAATCGTCACGCCTTCGACGAATTCAGTGACGATGAATTGCAGCCCATCGATATTGCCTAACTGATAAATGGTGAGAATGTTGGGGTGGTTAAGGGCCGAGGCGGCTTGCGCCTCGTTCTGAAACCGCAGCAAACGATCCCGGTCGCGGGTGTACTCGACCGGCAGGACTTTCAAAGCAATGCGGCGATTGAGCACGCGATCTTTCGCCAGGTAAACTTCACCCATGCCGCCGCGGCCAATCAAATTCTCAATTGTGTAATCGCCAAGCTGATCACCGGGAGCGAGCTGAGGCTGCTCATCTGAGACAAAAGGGGCGGCCAACTGCAGGGCCGGTTCTTCAAGAAAACTCCAGCCGTCCGCATCCGATCTAAGCAAAGCTTCAATTTCTTCTCGCAGCACCGGATCGCCACTGCAGGCTGTGTCGATGAAATCGGGGCGTTGCCGCGGTTCGAGCTCAATCACGGCTTCAAACAGCTGATTCAACTCCTGCCAGCGGTCGTGATTGATCTCGGAGATCTTGAAATGCATCTTGTCGTCTGGAAGCGGGGCGCTAGCCCCGACAACACAACTTTCATACACTACAGGCCTTAAATTTGTAGCGAGAAATAAGAGTTGAAAGGGTCATCCTGAAATCTCAAGATGCAGCCAGGCCTTGGCCGCCCGCCACTCGCGCTTAACGGTAACGGGAGAAATCTTCATCACTTCCGCGATTTCATCAACCGTGAGTCCCCCGAAGAACCTTAGTTCCACGATCTTGCTTTTGCGCTCGTCCAACACCGCCAGGTTGGTTAGCGCCTCATCGAGCGCGAGGAACTCGCCCGCCCGTTGCTCGCTGACTACGGCGACATCGTCCAGGGCCAGGTGCTGCGCTCCCGCGCCCCGTTTGCCATAGCGATGGCTGCGCGCATGGTCGATCAGGATATGACGCATCACTTGGGCTGCTACTGCAAAGAAGTGCGCGCGATCCTGCCACTCGACTCCCTTCTGATTCACTAACCGCAAGTAGGCCTCGTTGATCAACGCCGAGGTTTGCAGCGTGTGGACTGCTGCTTCCCGCCTCATGTATCTGCGCGCCAGCCGCCGCAATTCGGGATAAACCAGCGGGATCAATTGATCGAGCGCCGCCGTGTCGCCGCCGCTCCATTTCAACAAAAGTTCTGTGATTTCTTGTGAAATCGTGATCATCGGAAAGGCGAATTAATCAATCAGAACTCCGGATTGCGAATGCGGGACTCCCATCGCCCGGTGAGGGTGGACTACCAGAAAAAAAGTGCGCCAGATGATACCAAGCCGCACAAATTCTCGCTATAGCGAGTAAAGACGTGTAGCGAGCCAAGCCGCCCCGCGATAACACGCGCAGTGTGCGCGCGTCCGGCGACAAGTGCCGCCATTAAAAAGGAGAAATTGAAAATGATTAACCATCCCGACAAGTCCCGGGCGCGTTACTTCCATCAACTGAAGCCGAGTACCGCGCAGTCAACGGTGCGACAACGCTTTCTTTTGTGTGTCGTGCTCGCGGCGGTAGTCTCTACCACGACCGGCCTCGCAATTTTTCGCAGCACTTCAGCCTTTGCTAGCGGCACATGGGCGACCAAGGCGCCGATGCCCGAGGCTCGGGAACAATCCGGCTCGGCAGCATACGGGGGATTGCTCTACATGTTTGGCGGCGGCTTGAGCAATGTGCCGCTTGTGTATGATCCAGTAACAGATAGTTGGTCCACTCGCGCGCCCGATTCCTCCGCCCGCTGCAACCCGGCAGTCCTGATCTACAACGGCAAGATTCACGTGATCGGCGGATGGTTCAATTGTGATTTCAACACCCCCACAACAGTTCACAGAATTTACGATCCAGTTGCAAACACTTGGTCTAACGCCACGTCAGCGCTGGTGGCGAGGGGCGAAACCGCTTCGGGATTGATCGGCGGAAAGTTTTATCTCACGGCCGGCGGCGCATCATTTCCGGGAGCATTCAATCAAACAGAAATCTACGATCCGGTTACCGACACCTGGGTCTTTGGCGCGCCCATTCCGATCGCAGTTCGTAAACCCGGAAGCGCAGTTATCGGCGGCAAGCTGTACGTGGTAAGCGGACAGGATGCGGCCAATGTCTTCCGGTCGGAAGTGCAGATTTATGATCCCGTTAGCAACAGCTGGTCTTTTGCCGCGCCGATTCCGACGGCGCGAAAGTCTCCACTGGTTGGCGTAATCGGCGGAAAACTCTACGCGGCAACCGGACTTAACGGTGCCGAGCTAACGACTCTGGAGATTTATGACATCGCCTCAGATTCATGGACCACCGGGCCGTCATCGACGACGCCTCGCTGGCTTGGGGTGGGCGAAGTAATCAATTCAAAGTTCTACATCGCTGGAGGGAGGACTGTCGGCGGCGGCGACACCGCGAGCCTCGAGGTTTTTACTCCTGAAGAATCAATTCCGACACCGACTCCAACGCCGGTTTGCACATCGCCGCCTGCGAATATGGTGAGTTGGTGGCCTGGCGATGGACACGCCGATGACATTCAGGGCGGCAACAACGGTACGCCCCTAAACGGCGCTACGTTCGCACCCGGCAAAGTCGGATCTGCTTTCAGCTTTGACGGCGTCGATGATTTCGTCACGTTGCCGTACCGGCCGTCCCTGAACCTCACTCAAGCATTGAGCATCGATGCCTGGGTCAAGCCATCGGTCGCTAACCTATATGGAGGCATTGTTGAAAAGACGGTCAATGATCACGTGAATACCCAGTACATGATGGATCTCGAAGGTGGAGTGGTGTTTTTCCGTCTGATAGTCATCCCCGGTGTCGACCATCGTACCGTTCGCAGCAATTTGCCGATTCCCGTCAACGAGTGGACCCACGTGGCCGGAACATGGGACGGCAGCCTAATGAGGTTGTTCATTAATGGCGTGGAGCAAACGGAGACCGTTGCCGTAAGTCCGCCGATAAATTCAGGAGCTGGTCCGACGCGGATTGGCAGTCTGGGTGACAACGTCTACCGCTTTAACGGCCTGATTGACGAAGTCGAAATCTTTAATCGCGCGCTTTCAACTGCGGAGATCGTCGCTCTGTATCTCGCCGATAGCGCAGGCAAGTGCAAGGATATCGATCAATGTCCGGACGATCTGAATAAGACTGCTCCGGGCGCTTGCGGCTGCGGCGTGCCCGATACGGATAACGATGGCGACGGAATTGCGAATTGCCAGGACAACTGTCCGAACAATTTCAATCCCGACCAGACTGACGGCGACGGCGATGGCGTCGGTGATCTATGCGACAGTTGCGCTAATGATCCGAATAAAGTGACGCCGGGTGAGTGCGGCTGTGGCGTTCCTGACACTGATTCGGACCACGATGGCAGTCCAGATTGTTTTGATGCTTGCCCAACTGATCCGAATAAGACGTCTCCCGGACTGTGCGGCTGCGGCGTGATTGACACTGATACCGACGATGATGGAACCGCAGACTGTAGTGACGCTTGTCCAAATGACCGAGACAAGACTGCGCCAGGAGCTTGCGGTTGCGGAGTTCCCGACACGGACACCGACGGCGATTCCATTCCAGATTGCCACGACAACTGCCGGACGACATTTAATCCTGATCAGAGCGACTCGAATGGCGACGGAGTGGGCGACGCTTGCTCGTCGGTGCCATTCCCATCGGGCGGCGCGTTTGTCATCGGCGACAACGTCAACCTGGCGACCGGCGCCACGGTTTATTTCTGGGGCGCGCAATGGTCACAGAACAATCCGATGAGCGGTGGTGCGGCTCCGAACTCATTCAAAGGATTTGAAAATGGTTCGCAGCAACCCGCGTGCGGCGGCACCTGGGCCAGTCAGCCCGGCAACAGCTCGAGTCCGCCACCAGCGGTCCCGCAATTCATGGCTGTGATCGTCTCGAGCTCAATCCAAAAGAACGGGTCAGTGATCACAGGTAATGTCAGAAAGATTGTGATCGTCCAAACTAATCCCGGCTACGGTCCTTCGCCGGGGCAGGCGGGCACAGGCAAGGTCGTTTCAGTCTATTGCGTCAGTGGTTCATCCGCGAGTTTGCTTGACGAGTTGTTCAGCTCCGGTGACGCAAAAGGGTTCATCCCCTTTTACCGTCAGGAAATTTATCCAGTCGGACGATCGTTCGGCTCATAGTCGGGCATTCACAACTCGAGTTTCGGGTTTGGAGTGCGCCGGCAGAGCGAAGCGACGACGGCGCTTTGGCTAGCCTTTCAATGGGAAATCCAAAGCGGTGTCGCGCTACGCTTGCCACCGCACTCCAAAACCCGATCCTCTCTCAGTTCTGTTTTCGGCTCGCCAACGCGATTCTCATTCTGCCTGGTCTCAATCTGGCTTATACTTTAGCCGTGAGCTACCATTTTTGAGGCCGCCAATGTCACAAACATCCGCTGATACAAGACAAAAAACCGCAATCCGCATCGAAACCGATTCGATGGGCGAGATCGGAGTGCGCGCCGATCGTTACTGGGGCGCGCAGACTGAGCGGTCTTTGCTTCACTTCGCCATCGGCGACGACGTGATGCCGCGCGAAATGATTCGCGCGTTCGGAATCTTGAAAAAGGCGTGCGCCCAGGTCAACAAAGAACTCGGCAAACTGCCCAACGACAAACTCAAGCTGATCGAGCAGGCCTGCGATGAAGTAATCGAAGGAAAGCTCGACGAGCATTTTCCCCTGCGCGTATGGCAAACCGGCTCAGGCACGCAAACCAACATGAACGCGAACGAAGTGATCTCGAACCGGGCCATCGAGATTGCCGGCGGCGTCATGGGCAGCAAAAAGCCAATTCATCCCAACGACGACGTCAATATGTCGCAATCGTCGAACGATACGTTTCCCACGGCGATGCATATCGCTGCGGCGGAGCGGATGAACAGACTAATTCCGGAGATCGAAAAGGTCTACGACGCCATCACCGCCAAGGCACAAGAGTTCAAAGACGTGGTCAAGATTGGCCGCACCCATTTGCAGGACGCCACTCCTCTGACAGTCGGCCAGGAAATGTCCGGCTGGGCCAGCTTGCTTAAGCGCGACATCGATCGCATGAACGCAACTTTACCGGGGCTTTACGATCTCGCAATTGGTGGCACGGCCGTAGGCACCGGCTTGAATGCTCATCCGGAGTTTGGCGAGCGTGCCGCGAAAAAGATCGGTGAGCTCACCGGACTTCCTTTCAAATCACATCCAAACAAGTTCGCGGCGCTGTCAGCCCACGATGAAATCGTCTTCACCAGTGGCGCGTTGAAAACTCTGGCAGCCAGCTTGATGAAGATCGCCAACGACATTCGCTGGCTCGCTTCGGGACCGCGTTGCGGGCTCGGCGAATTAGTAATTCCTGAGAACGAGCCTGGCTCGTCAATCATGCCCGGCAAAGTAAACCCAACCCAGAGCGAAGCGATGACCATGGTGGCCGTCCAGGTGATGGGGAATGACGCGGCCATTGGAGTTGCCGGCTCGCAGGGCAACTTTGAACTGAACGTGTTCAAGCCGGTAATGATTCACAACCTGCTGCACTCGATTCGATTGATCCACGACGCCTGTCACGGATTTATCGACTACTGCATTGCCGGCATGACTATCAATCGCGAACAAATCGACGAATACTTGCGCGATTCACTAATGCTGGTGACCGCGCTAAATCCGCACATCGGCTATGACAACGCGGCAAAGATCGCCAAGCA
>DATENS010000306.1:0-37266 GCA_035274925.1 Pyrinomonadaceae bacterium
TCACGCTGACCACCGAGCTCGGCGAGCAAAATCCTTTTGGCGTCATCTATCACGAGTACGTTCACCTGCTCATGGACAATACGGCCGGGGGCGGCAACGTGCCGGTTTGGTTCAATGAAGGGCTGGCTGAGTACTACAGCACTTTCGAAATAGAGGACGACCAGAAGGTGCGCCTCGGGAATTTTATCGTTGCTCATTTGCAGACGCTGCGCCAGGAAGGGTTGATACCGCTGGAGCGCCTCTTCGAAATCGATCACGACTCGCCGGAGTATCACGAAGGCAATAAGCGCGGCATTTTTTACGCCGAGTCATGGGCGCTGGTGCATTACCTAATCCTGTCGAACAACGGATCTCGGCTGCCCCAACTCGACAAGTTTCTCAAACTGGTTGCTCAGAATGTCGCGATAAAGGAGGCTTTCAAACAAGCGTTTCAAACGGACACCGAAACCCTGGAAAAGGAACTGGACAGGTACGTCGCGGGCCATAGATTCACCATAAAGATTGCGACCTTTGGGCGAAAGCTCGAGTTCGACCGCGAGATTACCGTGGCGCCTTTGAGCGAAGCCGACGCAGAGGCTTATTTGGGAGATCTGTTGCTACATTCGAGTCGCTTAAAAGATGCTGAAAGCCGGTTGCAAAAAGCGCTGGCGCTTGATCCAAAGCACAGTATGGCCCAGGCATCGCTGGGGATTTTGCGCGCGCGCCAGGGGCGGTTCGAAGAGTCGAAAAACAATTTGCAGGCAGCCGTCAGTGGCAGCTCGAGCAATTACCTGGTTCATTACTATTACGCTTACGCGCTCAGCCGCCAGGGGATGGACAGTACCGGCGCCATTCAAACATACACGCCGGAAACCGTGGCGACGATACGCGAAGAACTTAAGAAATCAATCGAACTGAATCCAAACTTTCCCGGAAGTTATTCACTGCTGGCATTTGTGAACATGGTGCGCGGTGAAGAGCTGGATGCCTCGATTGAGTTGTTGAAGAAAGCCCTCACCCTGGCTCCCGGCCGGCAGGATCTATCGCTGACGTTGGCGCAAATCCACATGCGCCAGCAGAAATACGATCAAGCGAAACAAGTGCTCGAGCCGTTGCGCTCCGCCCGGGATCGGCAGATCAAGTCCATCGCCGAATCGCTGCTTACTTCAATAAAGAACTACGAAGAGGCACTGGCGCTACTCAAAAACGTAGGCACAGGCGAACCCCCGGTGCAAAACCCGGATGAGACCGGGACTGCCGGAGAAAAAAAGCCGATGTCGCCGTCGGAATATTTGCAGGATGTATTGCGTAAAGTTGAAGAGGGCCAGGAGAGGATTCAGGGACTCTTCCTTAAGCTGGAATGCGACAACAAAGCGGTGGCGTACTTCATTGTGAAAGCGCCCGACCGGCTCTTCAAAATTCGCGCGCTCGCGTTGGACAAAGTGCAACTGACTGCCTACACGGCGGATGCGGGAAGTGAAATCAGTTGCGGCGAACGCAAGACTCCGGAAAACGTGGTGGTAACTTTTCGTCCCGTGAAAGATCCAAAAGATCAGCGCGCGAAGATCGATGGTGACGCGGTCGCCGTCGAATTAGTGCCTAAGGATTTTGTATTGAAGAAGTGAAGTTTTCAGGCTTCGCTCCGTCAGGAGCGAAATGTTTATAGCCCATCGTAAATCAATCCAAAGCTCCGTGAGGAGCGAAACGACTCGTTCCATTGCGCTCCTAACGGAGCTTCATAAGTTCTTTGAACGCTCGGAGTCTATAAACATTTGGCCCCTGACGGGGCCGGGTTCAGTTGAATAATTTGCGTTAACTGCCTTCCACCGGCGCGCCTGATTCTTTCCAGGCCTTCCAACCGCCGGCCATCGACCAAACATTCGTGTAACCCATCTGCTGCAAAACGTCGGCCGCCAGAGCTGAACGATAACCTCCGCCGCAATACAGGATCAGCTCGGCCGATTTGTCCGGGGCGGTGGCTTCGATGTCGCGCTCGATGATGCCTTTGCCGAGGTGAATCGCGCCGGCAGCGTGCGCCGCCTCCCATTCATTGTCTTCACGAACGTCGATCAGTTTCGCGTCCGCATTCGACGTCAGACGATCGCGAGTTTCGGCCACCGTGACCTCCTTGATTCGGGTCTTGGCATCGTTAACGATTTTCAGAAAGCCTTCGGAATGTTTCATAGAGTCCTCGTGCTCGCCATGGCTAGTGGGCGTCCCATTCACGCCCAAATTGGCTCAATCAAGCGCCAGAGATTATAATGCCAGTCTTTCACATGTTCTAAAAATTGTGCTGAAAACGCTTCCGCAATCCCGACCAGTCGGGTTGCGCCGCAATAGTGTCGGAAAGAGGATTCCATTGGCTAACGAACAATTCGATGTGACAGTGATCGGCAGCGGCCCCGGTGGCTATGTGGCCGCGATTCGCGCCGGACAGTTGGGCTTAAAAGTAGCGATTGTCGAAAAAGACAAGCGCCTCGGCGGCACCTGCACACTCCGTGGATGCATTCCTACGAAGCAACTGCTGATGTCGGCCCATGTCTATGAACAGATGCAGCATGCCGCGGATTTCGGCGTGCAGGCTTCCGGAATTCAGCTGGCGTTTGCCGACGTGCAAAAGCGCAAAGAGAAAGTGGTGATGAAGAACTCGAAGGGCATCGAGTTCCTGATGAAGAAGAACAAATGCACGGTTTTCAAAGGCGCCGGCAAACTAATGTTGCCCGGCAAAGTCGAAGTCACCGGCGAGGATGGCAGCAAACAAACAATTCAAACCAAGAACATCATCATCGCCACCGGCTCAGTCGTGCGTCCGATTCCCGGATTTGAAACCGACGGCACACAGGTGGTCAGCAGCGATCACATACTCGAGCTGACTGAGGTGCCCAAATCATTGATTGTGATGGGCTCAGGCGCGGTGGGCGTCGAGTTCGCTTCGGTCTACTCGCGCTTTGGCGCTGAAACCACGGTGGTTGAATTGCTGCCGCGATTAGTTCCGCTCGAAGACGAGGAAGTCTCAGCTGAGCTCGCCAAATCGTTTCGCAAACGCGGAATCAAGTCGCAGCTCGATACTAAACTTGAAAAGATGGAGAGGACCGACAAGGGCGTCGTGGTCACCGGCAAGACTTCAAAAGGCGAGGAAGTGAAGCTGGAAGCCGAGATGCTTCTGGTCGCGGTCGGCCGCATGCCGTTTACCGAGGGCCTCGGTTTGGAGAAGACCAAAATCAAAGTCGAAAAGGGATTCATCCAGGTCGACGAATACCAACAGACTGCCGAGAAAGGCGTGTACGCGATCGGCGACGTAGTGCCGACACCGCTGCTGGCCCACCTGGCGTCGAAGGAAGGCATCGTCGCGGTCGAACATCTGGCGGGCAAAAACCCGCGGCCGATTAATCTCCGCCTGGTGCCGAACTGCACCTACTGCGATCCGGAAGTAGCCTCAGTTGGTTTGACTGAAGCGAAGGCGAAAGAAGCCGGCTACGATGTGAAGGTCGGCAAGTTTCCGTTTAGCGCGTCCGGCAAAGCGCGCATCATCGGCGAGGAAGAGGGGTTTGTTAAAGTGGTCAGCGAGTCGAAATACGATGAAGTGCTTGGCGTGCACATCATCGGACCGCATGCGACTGAACTGATCGCGGAAGCCTGTGTGGCCATGCAGCTGGAAACGACCGCGGAAGAGCTGGGCAATACGATGCACGCGCACCCGACCGTTTCCGAAGCGGTGATGGAAGCCGCCGAAGGCGTGCACGGCAAGACGATTCATATTTGAGTTTGGAGTGCGGCGAACTGTCGCCGCTTTATTTCCCGTGGCTGAAGAAAAGAAACGACCAAATAAGCGTCACCGCAAGCCCGCTTTCCAGATGCGCATCAGCACCAAGTATGCGCCGCGTAAGCTTGCCGAAGGCCAGGCGCGAAGCTGCATCACGGGGTCTTCACTGAAAAACGAGCAGATGCTCGAACTGTATCGCTATTTGAAACTGACGCGGCTGGTCGAAGAACGTATCGTCAATCTCTATCGTCAAACAAAGGTGGTTGGCGGCGTTTACAGATCCTTAGGTCAGGAGGCGACCGCCGTCGGATCGGCTTATGCGCTGCGACCGGACGATGTCATCACGCCGATCATCCGCGATTTGGGCGCGGTGTTCGTCAAGGGAATTCGCCCGCGCGAAATCTTTGCGCAGTACATGGCCAAAGCCTGGGGACCTTCAGGTGGAAAAGATCTTAACGTCCATTTCGGTTACATGGACAAAGGTTTCATCGGGCCGATTTCGCATCTGGGCGACATGATTCCGGTGATGACTGGGATTCTGCTCGGCGCCCGCATGCAGAAAAAAGACATTGTGGGGCTCGCTTACATCGGCGACGGCGGCGCGAGCACCGGCGCATTTTATGAAGGGATGAATTTCGCCGCCGTGCAGAAGCTGCCGCTGATTGTAATCGTTGAGTACAACCACTACGCCTACTCGACGCCGACCAGCATGCAGACGGCGATTCGCAATCTCGCGGAACGCGCGGCCGCGTTCGGAATCCCAGGCCACATCGTCGACGGCAATGACGTGATTGCGTGCTATGAAGTGACGAAACAGGCCGTGGATTACGCGCGCAAAGGAAACGGCGCCGTTTTGATCGAAGCCAAGACCTATCGCCGCAAGGGGCATGCGGAACACGACGACCAGCGCTATATCCCCGACGGTGAGATTGAGTACTGGGAAAAGCACAACGATCCGATCGATCGCTTCGAAAAATTTCTGCTCGATCAGAAAGTTGCGACGAAGAAGAAGTTGGAAGAGATCACCGCCGACGTGATGCGCGAGATCGATGAAGACTCTGAGTGGGCTGAAAGCTCGCCCATGCCTGAGGCCGAGGGAGCGGCTTATGGCGTGTTTGATAACTCAATAGTTCCGCCCGCTTACCGCCCAAAGGTGTTGGAGTCGTGAACGGGAGCATGCGACTGGCAGGTTTGATTGCGGCGGTCTTGTTTCTGGCAATCTCGATCGCCTGTTCGCGCGCGCCGCAAACGCAGACCGGGACCGCTGGTCCGGTTGGTGCGGCTGAAAACTATCCGACCCTGAACGTTCGGACAAGAGAGATATGCGACGCATTCACGAAAAAGGATTATCTGAAAGTCCTGGAGCTAACCTATCCAAAGGTCATTGAAAAGGCCGGTGGCCGCGAGAAAATGATGGCGACGATGAAGGAAGAAATAAAAGGGATGGAAGCTGAAGGCGTCGCTTTGCTCGCCACTACCCCAAGTCCGCCGGCCAACTTCGTACACGATGCAGGATCTATTTATGCGGTAATCCCGATCCTCGTGAAGATGAAAACTCTGGACGGCACTTATCAGGCGGATGGCAGTTTGATCGGTATTTCGTCAGATGCGGGCGCCAACTGGACCTTTATCGACGCGGCGGGCGAGGACGAGAAGGACTTGAGAGTGCTCTTGCCGAATGTTTTCGACAAATTGAAAGTGCCGCCTGACAAGCCGCCAGTGAAAATTGCCGGCTAGAGATTAGAGATGTCTACTGCTCTAAAAAAAGAACGCAAGCTGGAACGTCCGCCGCGCGGCGGTCAGGCCACCATGGTCGAGGCCATTCGCCAGGGGCTTTGGGAAGAGATGGAGCGCGACCCGACTGTCTTTCTCATCGGCGAAGACGTGGGCGAGTACGGCGGTGCGTTCAAAGTTACTGATGGATTGATAGACCATTTCGGTAAGGAGCGCGTGATTGATACTCCGATTTCCGAAGCGGCCATTGTAGGCGCCGCTTGTGGCGCCGGCTTGATGGGCATGAAACCTGTCGCTGAATTTCAATTCATCGACTTCATCTCGTGCGGGTTCGATCTGCTCACTAATTACGCGGCTAAATGCCGCTATCGTTGGGGCGCAAATATTCCTGCGGTGTTTCGCGGACCGTGCGGTTCGGGTGTGCGATCAGGACCGTTTCACTCGCTCAATGCCGAGGCATTCTTCCTTAACACCGCCGGGTTGAAGATTGTCGAGCCATCTACCGCGTACGACGCCAAAGGATTAATCAAGGCCGCCATTCGCGATCCCGATCCGGTGCTCTACTTCGAGCACAAGAAGCTCTATCGCCTGCCGCGGCTGCGCGAGGAACTTCCCGAGGATGATTACATTGTCGAAATTGGGAAGGCGCGCACGGCGCGCGAGGGTCGCGACGTTTCGATCATCACTTTTGGCGCCATGGTTTTGACGGCGCTTGATGCGGCCGAAGAGCTCGAGAAAGAAGGGCTGGATGTCGAAGTGATCGACTTGCGCACGCTCGCCCCGCTCGATAAGGAAGCGATTCTGGCTAGCGTAAAGAAAACGAGCCGCGCGTTGGTTTTGCACGAAGCGTCTTTAACAGGTGGCATCGGCGGAGAGATTTCCGCGATCATTTCGCAGGAGGCGTTTGAGTGGCTGGACGCTCCCGTCGTGCGGGTAGCTTCGATCGATACGCCGGTGCCCTATTCGCCGCCGTTGGAAGACTATTACCTGCCGCAGGTCAAAGACGTGCTCGAGGCGGCGCGGAAGCTAGCGGCTTATTAATTCGTTTAGACGCGGGCTACCGCCCGCGCGGTCGGGCAGTAGCCCGACTCTAAACAACTGGAGGAGACTTGAAATGCCGAAATATGTAATCGAACGAGAAATTCCGGGAGCGGGCAGTATGACGCCGGCTGAGTTGCAGGCTGTCTCAGAAAAGTCCTGCACGGTCTTGCAGAATCTCGGTCCGCAGATCCAGTGGGTTGAGAGCTATGTAACCCAGGACAAGATCTATTGTGTCTATATCGCTCCCAGCGAAGACATGATTCGCGCGCACGCGCAACAGGGTGGCTTTCCGGCTAATCGGATTTCAGAAATCAGGACTGTGATCGATCCGACGACCGCGGAAACAAAAACGTCAGCGGTCAGTCGTCCGTAGTCAGTCGTAAAGACTGATGATACGAGCTGGTTTTGACTGACAACGAACGACGAGACGACGGGCAACTGACAACGAACGACTGACAACGGACAAAATATCATGGCGACTGAAGTTGTAATGCCGCAGATGGGCGAATCCATCGCGGAGGGAACCATCACCAAGTGGTTAAAGAACGTCGGAGATCATGTCGATCGCGACGAGCCTTTGTTCGAAATCTCGACCGACAAGGTTGACGCCGAGATTCCCGCGCCGGCGGCGGGCACGCTCACCGAGATCAAGTTCAAGGAAGGCGAGACGGTTGAAGTTAACACCGTGGTCGCGGTGCTCGACGGCAATGGCGCCAAAGCCGCAGTTACTGAAACTGCCGCGGCAAAGGAAGAAGAGACTCCGGAACCGGCGCAGGCCGAACCAGCGAAACCGGAACCGCCTCCCGTCGCCGAAAGCCCAAAACCAACCAGTGCTCCGGTCGAGCAGGCCGCGCCAAAGGCTGCGAGCGGCAAGACTGAAGTTAAGCCCTTGGTGAAACGTGACGACGCCGCGCGTGGGGAAGCCGCGCCCGCTCGTCTTGACGGCGAGACCGCCAGCGCGGAAGAGCTGCGCCGCACCAAATCCAGTCCACTCGTGCGCAAGATTGCCGAAGAGCACGGCATCGATATCAAACAGCTCGAAGGCACCGGCATGAGCGGCCGGGTTACGAAGAACGACATTCTCAGCTTTATCGAATCCGGCGCGCCTGCTCCTCAACGTGCCGCCGCTCCGAGCGCGGCGCCTGTAACGGCGCCACAGATGGGAGCGCCGGGAACGCAACCTGCGCCGGCGATGAAGCCGGGCGAAGGCGATCGTGTCGAGCAAATGAGCGTGATGCGCAAGAAGATCGCCGAACATATGATCGTTTCGCGCCGCACCTCTGCGCATGTAACTACGGTTTACGAAATCGACATGACCAAAGTGGCGAAACTCCGCGACGAGAATCGCAAGTCGTTTCAGGATCGCACCGGCACAAAACTCACCTTCATGCCGTTCATCTTCAAAGCGGTTACCGATGCTATCCGCAAGTTCCCGGTTTTCAATTCACAGGTAAGCGGCGATCAGATTATCTATAAACGAGACATCAACCTGGGCATGGCCGTGGCCCTGGACTGGGGATTGATCGTGCCGGTGATCAAGCGGGCGGACGATCTGTCGATCTCTGGACTGGCGCGAGCGGCCAACGATCTGGCCGATCGTGCGCGCACAAAACAATTGAAGCCTGATGAAGTCGCGGGCGGGACGTTTACTATTACCAACCCCGGTGTCTTCGGCGGACTGTTTGGTACTCCGATTATCAATCAGCCGCAGGTGGCGATTCTGGGCGTCGGTAAGATTGAAAAACGCGCCAGAGTTTTGACGACTCCGGATGGTGAAGACTATGTCGCGATTCGGCACATGGCGTTCTTTGCGCTCAGCTTCGATCACCGGATCATCGACGGCGCGGACGCTGAGAAGTTTCTGGCTTACCTAAAGGAACATCTTGAAAGCGCGCAATTCGCGATCTGAGGTGTCGGGTCAGAAGCCCGCGCGTAATCAAGGGCTTGGTTTGCCCTCCCTCACGGTTCGGGCTTCTGACACAACTGTCGCACGCGAGTTCCTTTTCACAACACTTGCTCTCCTCTATTGCAATCACGTAGCGAAAGAATAATTTCTAACTGTTAACTTCGGTAATCTCTGAATTTTACAGCTTAGAGTCTTGACTTGATTGGATTGATACGTACTATTCGTCGGTTACGTTGATACCAATATCAGATCAACGTCATGTTCTTTCGTAATTTGGTCTGCTCTGGTATTCCTAGCGGACAACGCAAGCGGGAATCAGTTAATCTGATTCACGTAAACCCGACGCGCCCGTTGGCCCGTCCCAATCAAAAAGTTAAGGAGTTACTATGAAAAATAGCTTCAGCTTGTTTCGGTCAATTGCGCTTGCCTTCGGGTTGGTGCTTACCCTTTCCCCATTGGCCATTGGACAGAACACTAATACTCAAACCAGGACTCGCACAGTCGCCAGTGGCGAGAAGATGAAGATCAAGGGTGTAGTCGTCCGGCGTGATGTCGACACGTTTACCGTGCGTGATATTACCGGCAACGATACCGTCGTACGTCTGACTGACCAAACTTCGGTGAAGACTAAAGGTGGCGTTTTCAGTGGCGGCACCCGTTATGCGTCCGCACAGATCCTGCGGGGCCTCAATCTTGAAGTTGAAGGCCGCGGCGGATCCAGCGGTGAACTGGTAGCCGACAAAGTAAGATTCAGCAACACCGACCTCCGCACCGCGATGTCCGTCGAAGCGCGCGCGAACCCGCTGGAAGAGCGTGCCAGTGCTGCGGAAGGCCGGCTGAACGAAGTCGAGCAGAATGCGCAAAAACTTTCCGGCCAGCTTGATGAGCTCGCCGCGATTTCCAATGCCGCGCGGGGCGGCGCCAAAGCGGCGCAGGACACTGCTGATGCCGCCGTGGCCGGCGTGAATGCGACCAATGATCGCATCTCAGCGCTGGATGATTACGTACCCCAGGAAACCGCCGCGGTAAATTTCCGCGTGGGCAGCTCGGTGCTCAACACCGAAGCCAAAGGCAAGCTGGACGCGATTGCTACCAAGGCCCTGAATGCGAAAGCCTACGTGCTGGAAGTCACCGGCTTTGCGGATTCCACCGGCAGCACCGCGCGCAATCGGGCCCTGAGCCAGCGCCGTGCCGATGCGGTAATCACTTACCTGGTTGAGCAACACAAGATTCCCCTTCGCCGCATCGTGACGCCGTATGGCTTTGGCGAACTGGATCCGGTTGCCGACAACAAAACGCGCTCGGGACGTGCCGAGAATCGCCGTGTTGAAGTCAAAATTCTGGTCAACAAAGGTTTGACTCAGCCGGCGCCAACGATTACCCGGCCCACAACTGATGGGCAGTAATTGATAGGCAACAACAACCCCGACAAGGTTCACTTTGTATTATAGTGCCAACGATCATGCCGCCAGCTGGCGTCAAAGGAAATAGCCTGGCCGGCAACGATGTCGACCTGGCGGCATGAAAGGTTGGTTGATGCAGTCAAGAAAAACTAAACAAACTTCCGGGCCGGCGCTGATTTGTGCAGCGCTGGCTTCTTTTTTATGCGCGTTAATTTTGACCGCGATCCCAGTCAGCGCGCAGAAGATCAAACAACTGCCGCCGCCACCTCCCGGCCCGATTTACAAGCCCAAACCCACGCCGACTCCCGGCCCTGAAGATTTCGATGTCGTTCGCGTCAGCTCGAACCTGATTGTAGTGCCGGTTTCGGTGACGGACGGAAATGGGCAACCCGTGCTCGGGCTTCAGGCTAACGATTTTCAGATTCAGGAAGACGGACGGATGCAGGAGATTACTCAGCTCGGCGATCCGGAGCATGTGCCGCTCGATATCGCACTCCTGATCGATGTGTCGGCGAGTGTTGACGCGCGCTTTTCATTTGAGCAAAAAGCGGCAGCGGACTTTCTGCGACAGGTTTTGCGGCCGGGCGATCGCGCTACCATCTTTGCAATCGATCAAACGCCGCGCTTGATTCAACCTCTGGCCAGCGCCGAAGTGGCCGCGCGACAGCTACTCACCATCAAACCTGCCAGGGGCTATACCGCATTCTTCGATTCACTGCTGACCGCGGAAAAGTATCTCGATCAGAATTCATCGCAAGGCCGGCGGCGGGTGATTGTCACGATTTCAGATGGAGACGACACGGCGCGTATCATCGACGCCTATCAGGCCCAAAGCCAGAAGGGCAACTTTCAAATGACGCAGATGGAGCGTCAGATGCAATTCATTGAAAAGGCGCTGGTGGAAGTCCTGCGCGAGATCCAGCGGGCCGAGGTGACTTTCTATTCCATCAATCCCAGCGGAAACACCATGCATCTCAACCCGCGCATTGCTCGATCTGAGCAGGGAATGAAGAGACTGGCGGCCGCTACCGGTGGCGCTGCGTTTATTCCCACCACTGATGCCGAGCTGAACACGCTGTTTCAGCGGATCGCATCAGAGCTGCGCACTCAATACCTCTTGCAGTACTACTCGAACAACAAAGGCTCCGCTTCGGCTTTTCGGCGCATCACGGTGACGACTCCAAGCAAGTCCCAGCTTCGCGTGCGGGCGCGCGAAGGTTACTTCCCGAAAAAGTGACTACGCCTCAGCGCACTTTCCGCAACGGCAGCCGATCGGTTCTATGATTCCCTCGAAGTACTCCTTGCCGTAATCGTAAGTGATTTCTTCGCCAGGCTTGATTTTCTTTCGTGACCAAATCCACACGCGGCGATTCTGAGAGACGAATGCTTCGGCATTCGGCCGGCATGAATGATTAATATAACGGGCGATGTTCTTGCGTGGGCTGCCGTCGATCGACCACTTCGTATTTACGGTAAAGAAATACTTGCCATAGCTGCCCTCGACTTTGTCGTTTGAAACCAGCGGTCCGGTGTATTCAATAATTCGTTTGCCCTTGGGAATTGGTTTGAGTGCAAATAATCCCAGCCCGGTCTTTGTTCGTTTCACCACGAAATCGACGTTCTGCTGCATGGAACCAGCTTAACCCAATTTGGTTGCGCAAGATTGACAGTCGCTTCACAGATTTCAATACTTCGTTACAGATGTTTTTCGCGACGGTGCTCTTCGCCCGGATAACATGTCGAATTCGGAGACACACAGACACTACACAGAGCGGCATATCCTCGCTTATCCCATCGAATATATTGCCGGGATCGATCTTTACAACTCCGGCGAGTTTCACGCGGCGCACGATGTCTGGGAAGAGCGCTGGATGGGGCCGGTGGCGCCGGACGAGAAGCTCTTTCTGCAGGCCATGATCCAATCAGCGGTGGCTTTTCATCATCTGCAGATCGGCCGGCCGGGCGCGGCGCGGCAAATGTACCTCGCCGCAAAGGACAAGTTTGGCCGGCTGGGGTGCCGGGTTTTCATGTCGCTGGATTTGGAAGAGTATCAGGCGCAGCTTGATCGCGCGCTTTCGTGGCTGTTGAGCGTGCCTGACCCGCGCGAGATCCCGCAGCCGGAAATCGAGCCGCCGGTGATTAGATTGATCAGCGACAACCCTTCGGGAGAAAGCTAACGGGTTTTGAGAGGTCAAAGAGTTCTCAGGACAATTGCGCTGTTGCTGCTCGGCATTTGGCTGGGGGCTGCCATCTTTTTCAGTGCGGCCGTGGCGCCTAATGTGTTTGCGGTGTTGCGCGGAGCGGGTCTGGCCGACGCCAACTCTGTGGCCGGGTCCATCATCACTCGCCTGCTCGCGATCGTGAATCACGGAGGATTCGAAGTCAGCGTCTTCCTGCTCGTCATAAGTTATTTCACGACTTTCGGCCAGGCAAAATGGGTTCGCATTAGCGGGATGATCTCACTGGCGATAATGGCTATCATGACCGGTGTCGGACAGTGGGTGATCTCAGCGCGCATGGCGGCTTTGCGAGCATCGATGCAATTGCCCATCGATCAGATCGCTGCCGGCGATCCCCGGCGTATTGAGTTCAGCAGTCTCCATCGTTACTCAGTCATATTTCTCGCAGTAGCAATGTGCAGCGGACTCGCCGCTTTCATTTTGACGGGAATGCGCCCGACTCGGATCACCACTGACACCTCACCATGATCAAACCAAGAGTATTCATTTGGCTGGCGCTCGTGCTGGCTCTCTTCGCGCCGGCTTCGTTGAACTCGGGTGTTTGGGCGCAAACGCCGGCCCCAACTGACCAGCAAAAACTGCGGCGCGAGACCTTTGAGCTGGTGTGGCAGACTGTCGATCGCAACTTTTACGATCCGAACTTCAATGGTGTCGATTGGAAAGCGGTGCACGACCGTTACTCGGCCCAGTTGGACAAAGTAACCACTGACGCGCAGTTGTATTCCCTCCTGCAGCTAATGGTTAATGAGCTGCACCAATCGCACTTCTGGATCGTTCCGCCGGAACGGATTCCGAAACTGCGTTCCAAACCGAGAAAAGATGAAACAGGCACCGAGGCGGGTGAAGAAGAAGAATCGCCAGAGGAGTCCGAACCGGAAACACCGCTCGATCTGATTAAAGAAGACCTGGCGGATCAACTCTCCACCGGAATCGGGATCGATGTGCGCGTGCTCGCCGGACAGGCGGTGATAACTCGAGTTGAACGAGGTTCGGCAGCGGCCCGCGCAGGTTTGCGGCCGGGATTCGTGATCAAGAGTGTCGACGGAAGAGTAATGACCGAAGCGGTGGCGGAACTCGAAAACAATCCGGTTCTTCGCGACATCATTCGCCCCGAGATTCCCCTCGTGCTGGTGGCGAACTACATAAACGGCGATATCGACCGGCCGGCCTTGCTGACTTATCTCGATGCCCGCGGCGTGCAGCGCCGGGTGCGAATTTCACGCGAGCGCTTGAGCGGCGAAATGTCTGCGCCGGTCGGCAATCTTCCTTCCATGTACACCGAGTTCGAAGCGAAGAGGCTGGCTGGCGGGATCGGCTACATTCGCTTCAACGCGTTCGTGCCTAACCTCATGAAGAAAGTGTGCGCCGCATTGCGAGAGATGCACGACGCGCCGGGTTTGATATTAGACTTGCGCGGCAATCAGGGTGGCTTACTGGGCATGATCAGCGGCCTCGGCGGTTTGGTCCAACATTACTCGTCACTTTTCGGGAATATGAAAATGCGTTCCGGACAAACACCGGTGTTTGTTTTCCCGCAACGCGCGCCCTACACCGGGGCGCTGGCCATACTGATCGACGGCTCGACACAATCGGCAGCCGAGATTTTCGTTGCCGGATTACAAAACACAAAACGCGCGGTAGTGGTCGGAGAAACCAGCGCCGGCAGCACGCTCCCGGCAGTTATCATCAAGTTGCCCACCGGCGCGCTGTTTCAGTATGCATTCGGTAACTACCAAACTCCGCAGGGAATAAACCTCGAAGGCCGCGGGGTGATTCCCGATCACGCCGTGGCGCTTACTCGTCGCGCACTGTTGCGAGGATCAGATCCGCAGCTCGCGACGGCTATCGCCAGACTGCGGCAGCAAATCGCTCCTCCAAAGGTCAAGGAGCTAATCGCTGATGTTACGGTGCTTGACGATCCCGTGAAGAAAAAATCAGAAGGCCCGGCGGTTGTTACCGTCGCGGAACCTCCGCCGCCTCCTCCGAAGCCTGTTCCCACACCCAAAGCCGGCGGAGATCCAAACAGCGCGGTCGAGGAAAACGTGCGCATCGCGCGGCAAGTTCTGACGCGCTACGTAGCCGAGGTTGGGGGCGAGAGTGCGCTCGCAAAAATTCAAAACTCCGTAGCAACCGGGACGGTCGAGCTTCCCCTGGGTTTGATTGGTTCGGTCGAGATTTACGAAGCGGCACCGAATCGTAGTAGTGTAATCATGAATCTCAAAGGTCTGGGTGTAGTGCAACAGACAAACGACCGCGGCATAAGCTGGCTGCAGGATCCGTTGCAGGGTTACGTGCGACTGGGCGAGGTGCCGCCGGGTCTGGATACTTTTCATCGCGAATTGGAAATGCTGCGCCGCGCCAGTTCGTTTCGTTTTGAGCGTAAACAGAAGGTCGGCGATCGCGACTGTATTGTGCTCACCAGAAGAAGCGGCGACGTCGTCATCGGGCGCTATTACTTCGACGTTCTCACCGGCTTGTTAGTTCGTGAGGGCGACCTGTATCTTGAGGACTATCGGGAGGTGGGCGGCCTGAAAATAGCCTTCGTGGCCCGCAGCGAAGGAGCGCGCGGGACGACCACTGTGGTGCGCCTCAAAGACGTAAAGTTCAATGTCACGATCGATGAAAGCAAGTTTGCCGAGCGGGCCGACTGCTTTAGCAAGCCCGAACAGAAATGGCGGGATTGAGATTGGTTCCCGGCCGTATAGGCCAGGAGAAGACTGAAGCGAATTATGGACATCATCGAACAAATTGATGGTTGGCGCCCGCAGTACAGCGCCTGGAAATCAAAAACGGCAACCGGCGGCGATACACTCACGGGCTATCCGTTCGTCGAGAATTCGCAGGCGCCTTTCACACCGGCGCGCCGAGCGATCACCATGATGAACCTGGCGCTGATCGTCTCTGCCGGCGCCTACATCGACGGCACCGATCCATTCGACGTCAAAGCACCTGACGGCGATCTAAACCTGCGCGAGATTCCCAGCGATATTCAATTGAGTGATTTGCGATTCTCAGCCCGCGGTTACGACCCGGCTTTTGTTCAGCGGGACGCTAACGTGCAGGTGCCGCTCGGCCGGCTTTTTGAATTCGAAAGCAATCGGATCATCGGCCAGTTGAATTCAGTGTTTTGGAGCTTTTGCGGTCACATCCCCGACGCAGCTGCCTTTGTCGAGCAAACTGTCCCACAGTTACTCGAACGTCTTGATCGCTACGAAGTCCAGGCGGCGTTACTGATTCCCGCGTCGCAGTTATGCCATCAGTCGATGGCTTTGGCCGCGCGCGCGATCGAATCTGCCGGTGTTCCGACGATGACCCTGGCGGTAGAGCGCAACCTTATCGAGGCAGTGCGGCCACCGCGCGCGGCGTTCTACAGTGGCAAGTTGGGCAGCGTGGTGGGCGACCCTGGTTGGCCGGAACAACAACGGCGGGTGCTCGATGAAGCGTTGCGCTGGATCGAACCGATGGGCCAGCCCGGTATTCGCAAGCTGGTAGTCGAACTTGAAAGCCAGGTCGAAGCCGCCCGAGGCGAACGATAGGTTCCCCTCTCCCAAAAGGGAGAGGAAATTCGGTAGTGTCCTTATTCAGAAGTTTTTCTTTGCGGCTTTGGAAAGGTCTCTGCACCTTTGCGTGAAATATCCAGCAACCAAGAACGCATTTTACGCAAAGGCGCGAAGTGAAGCACAAGGCGCAAAGCAAATTAAGACACCGGACATTTCACTTCGTCAGTCTCAAAATCTATGAAACGAATTATCCTCCGTCTCCTTGTCACCCTCGTTGTTGGTGGAATTGGTTATCTCCTCTTGTGGCCCGTGCCGATCGATCCGGTGGCGTGGAATCCGCCGACTGCGCCCGAGCTTACCGGCATTTACGCGCAGAATAACGAGCTGGCGAAGACTGAGCGTCTCAACGTCAATAGCGAGGCGCCTGAAGACGTCGCCTTCGACAGCCAGGATCGGATCTATACCGGGGCCGCTGACGGGCATATTTTTCGTTTGCAGCCGGACGGTTCCCGGCCCGAAGTTTTTTCGCACACCTACGGAAGACCGCTGGGCCTGAAGTTCGATGCCGCCGGCAATCTGATTGTCGCGGACGCTATCAAGGGCTTGCTGTCGATCGACAAGGGCGGAAGCATTGCCGTCCTTTCCAATCAGGCTGACGGTGTGCCATTTCGCTGTACAAACGATCTGGACATCGCCGCCGACGGCACGATTTATTTCACGGACGCGTCTTACAAGTATCCGCTCACCGAGCTGAAAGCCGACATGCTCGATCATCGTGGTAACGGCCGCTTTCTCGCTTACGATCCAAAGACCAAACAGACACGGGTCCTCTTGCGCGATCTTTACTTCGCGAACGGCGTGGCTTTAAGTCCGGATCAGTCTTTTGTGCTGGTGAATGAAACCGGCACCTACAGCATCCGCAGGTATTGGCTCAAAGGCGAGAAGCAGGGACAGTCGGAAACTTTCATCGACAATCTGCCCGGATTTCCTGATGGCCTGGCTTCAAATGGCCGGGACATTTTCTGGGTAGCTATCGTGAATCGGCGGGACGCGGTGCTGGACACTCTGTTGCGCCGGCCGTTTCTCCGGAAAGTCGTAATGCGCCTCCCGAACTTTCTGCAGCCTGCGATTAAGCGTTATGCGTTTGTAATCGCCCTCGACGCGAACGGTAAGGTTGTGCGCAACCTCCAGGATCCGTCGCCGCAGTGCTTCGCCGCAATTGCCAACGTGGTCGAGCACAAAGGCTCGCTCTACTTTGGCAGCATCGGCGAAAGCTCAATCGGGCGCATGCCGATGTCAGGGTTGAAATAGTTGGGCAGAAAAGTCCTGGCAAACGTTCCATTCAGCGGCCTTTTTAACTTTGTCTGTCTACTCGAATCGGTGATATAAGCCTCTGTCGAACTCAGCGATGCTGTGCGGTTTAGATAGTTAAAAACCAAGTTACCTAAGGAGAACATCGTGAAACGTGGAAACACCATAGGAACTGGCGGCTACTTGAGCCAGGGGGATTACCTTACATCTTTGAATGGCCTGTTTCATGTCATCATGCAAACCGACGGCAATTTGGTCGTCTACCACGGAAGCGATCCCGATAACCAAATCGGTAACGCCATTTGGACGTCTAATACGTTCACCACACCATGCTTCCTGGTGGTAAACGGCGACGGAAACTTATGCATATACAAGGGCACTGGACCTAACGACAACCAGGGTTTTGTTTGGGGATTGAACGATCACAATAGGCTGCCCTTTGATGGAAATCGGAATTGGGGGACCGTGGCCGTCATGCAGGAAGATGGCAATTTCGTTGTTTACACCCCGCACGGAGTCATGTGGGGAGACGACGTCGTACCAGTAATCTCCAGCTTTGAGGCACAGCTCACGTACGATCTTGCTTCACGAAAAATTACCGACACAAATTCCCCTGATCAGGTCCCGTTAGAAGTCGACAACTACAATGATTCGGATACAACTCAAACCAGGATACTGACATTTCAAAAGGCAACGACGAAAACAGCTAGTTGGTCGGCTACCAATCAGATCAAAGTTGGCGTCTCAGCAAAATTTGGCGGCGGAATTCCAGCAATCGGCATAAGTGAAGTTACGATCTCGACCGAGTTTACTCATAGCTACACCTGGGGCGAGACCGAATCTACGCAAGATTCAATCACCGCCCAGATCCCGGTGACCGCTGGGCCATATGAGTCTGTTAAGTGTACGGCGCTTTTAATGAAGCGGAGGTATGAAATCCCCTATTCGGGAATGGCAACGTTTCACTATGAAGACGGGGCGTCGGTGTCGGGCCCGATAAGTGGAACCTATACTGGCGAGCTCTACTATCTAATGTCGAATACGACTAGTAGTCCTATTCCGCACTAGGCACCTTTAGCTTCGAGGCCGCTTGCCCGTTAGCGTCTCAGTCCTCAAGGATCGCTTCGCCTTTTGTCAGCCACGAGACGCCGAACGCCACTACTGCGAGTGACTCCAGCCAGAAGACCGGTTTCAAGCTCCTGATCGAAGCATCCTTGGGAAACAAGTATAAGATCCCAATCAAGGCTATCGAGGCCACCATCGTCAAACCACAGACGAGATAAACCACATTGCGTTTTCGCTTTTGCGGTGTCGGTTTGGGAGCGGTCTTGCGAAATAGAAACAGCGAGAAGAAGGCGAGGGTAAGAAAAAAGCCCGCGGCACAAGTGACGTGGATTATGCCGAGGACTCTTTCCTGCGAGCTGATGACGGCTGTCTCAGGCGTTGTCGGAAATAAGGCGACCCCCACCGCGAAGGCGCTGGCGACTTTCGCCGCAATGTTGTCGACCCGATCGTAGCCCCAATAAGACATCAGAAAGACGCCAATCGCGCACAGGCTACCCACGAAAAGATTTCGCATGTTGCTGTGGTAGTAATCGCTCATCGTGCTTTGCAGTCCGCCGCCGTCAAAGACCACTTTGCCCACCGCCAGAGCAAATGGGAGAGCCAGACCGATTAAGCCCACAGCCTTTCTCAGACCCATGTACGAAATAACCAGCGAATCATCCGGCTTGGATTGTTTGGTCATGTAAACCTCCTTCTGGGATTAAGGTGGTCTAAACGATAGATTGTTAGCGCCCTTTGGTAGGCCACCGGTTGAGAACTTGAGAGATAATGCCGCAGCTTATACTCCACGCCGGCGGGCTTTGGCAAGATTCATCTGGTAGCAAATGGGGGGCGCGAATTTCTTTTCAAGGGCAACTCGCTACGGTAGAATCTCGTCCTAAGTCGTCCCCGATCGTTTTGCCGTTATGCGAAAGACATTCCCCCTGCTATTGCTTCTGACTGTTTTTGCAACCCCTGTTGGCGCGCAATCCGGGAGGAGACTTAGGAACCCACCTCCGCCGCCCCCACCTGCGCCTGCTCCCGAATCGCTGACTTCTTCACCAAAGCCCGTTTCCCGCGAACCGTTAACGCGTTTACCGGAAGGCATCCTGACGCGCAACTTCGAGGCGATTGATAAAGGCAGCTTTCGGCTCGCTGACTTCAGCGGCAAAGTAATGGTGGTGAACCTTTGGGCGACGTGGTGCGGGCCCTGCCGCCGGGAAGTTCCGGATTACGAGAAAGTGCGCAAGGAATACGCCGGCCGGGATGTCGAGTTCATCGGCCTGACCACGGAAGATCCGGTCACCACGCGGAATCGCGTCCAAAAGTTTGTGCGCGATTTCAACTTCAAGTTTCGCATCGGCTGGGTCGATCGCGAGACTGCCCACATCCTCATGAACGGCCGGAACGTGATTCCTCAGACCCTGGTCATCTCCGCCGAAGGCCGCGTCATTAGCCATTGGTCAGGCTACAACGCCCAAAACGGCGACCGCCTCCGCGCCGCGATTGAGAGCGCTCTCTCCGAACTCTCAACCTCAGCCGAAAGGCAATAACGGTTTCAGCAAGAAGGTTGGTAAGTCCCCGGAATCGCGGTTTTGAGCGGCCTTTGCCCAAAAACTCGGTGGGCTTTGCCCCAAAAGTCCAAGTTGACTCATAAGTCTGAATCCTGACCCAAAAGTCTTTTCCTGAGCTTTTCGCTCGGAAAAGGATCGCCCTTGGCTTGTCGATCCCGGAATACCCTAAGAGCAGACCGAAGACCGGCATGCCTCGCCTTGATCTTAAGAATCTCCTGTTCGGTAGCTCTGATCGCGCCTTCCCAATTGCCTTCTGAGCATGCTTTTGTGCTGCCCTTCTTACTGGACACGTTACTGGACATGTGATAACCTCCTGAATCGATGAAAGAAGATCCTTACGTTTCGGCGCTTGAGTTTGCGCAACAGGAGCTTGAAGAGCTCACCGCCATGCGGGCAGAAATGGATGGTCGCATCGCGCGACTTCGCGAAACGGTCATAAGCTTGGCCTATCTTGTGAGTAAAGAAGATCAGAGCGAAATGCCTGATGTAGCAGGGTTGGGGCTTACTGAAGCCGTTGCTAAGGTGCTGCGGCTGTCGGGAATGGCCTTGACACCTGCCCAGATTAGAGACGAGCTTGCAAGGCGCGGCTTTAATGTAAAAAAGTATGTGGACATCATTCCCAACATTACTAAGGTTCTGCAACGACTGGCCACGAAAGGGCACGTTGATCCGAGCGTAGACGGTACGAGTACGAGGAAGGTTTATATCTGGAGTCCTATGCAACCCGAGATTTTTAATTGGACAGATGATGTAACAGAGATTGAAGTTCCCGAATTTACCTTGGGATTGCCCGGAGAAATGACGGAAAAACCCACAAGTCCTAAACAAAAGAGACTCGCCCAAGAGACAGAGAGAAGAGTACAGAGAGGTCCTACGCGCAGGCAAAAACGGAAGGCTGCCGAGGCCGAGAAAATGTTTAAGAAGGATTGAAGTTCTTTGAAAGTTGATTAGCGGCGGGCTGGCAGAGTGGTCGAATGCTCCGGTCTTTAAAACCGGCAAGGGTGTCACAGCACCTTTCATCCGTCCGAATCGGATGCCCGCCGCCAACTTTGCAGTCCCGACAGGTGCGCTAACACCTGCCGGAACGTTCAACCACACAGGCGAAGCTGAGTGGCCTAAGCAACCAAGATTATATGCTTGCGCCTGTGTCTTAACCAAGAATGGAGAGACATCATGGACGCAAGAGAACAAAAAGGGCTGGAAATAGCAGCCAAATCGAAGTTGCAACAGACCGGGGATGGACGTTGGTTTGTTCCTTCCCAAACAGGCCGCAGCAGGTTCTACGAAGTCAGACCGGACGCCTCTAAACCCTTTTGCAGTTGTCCTGACTTTGAATGCCGCCAGCTTCGCTGTAAACACTTGTTCGCGGTCGAATACGTGATTCAGCGCGAGTTCACTTTCAACGAAGAGACGCAGACTCAGACCATGACGGAAACCGTCCCGGTCAAGCAAACCTATTCGCAGGAATGGACTGCCTACAACAAAGCGCAGACCAACGAAAAGGATCACTTTCTCGAATTGCTGGCTGAGTTGTGCAAAGGCATCGAAGAACCAATACAGGAAAACGGACGGCCCCGCTTGCCGCTGGCTGACATGATCTTCGCCAGCACGTTCAAAGTTTATTCGACTGTTTCCGGTCGGCGCTTCATGTGCGACGTGAAAGACGCACAGAGCAAGGGCTTCCTGACGCGAGCACCTCACTACAATTCGATTTCCCGCTACCTTGAGAATCCGACGTTGACCCCATTCCTCAAACAGTTGATCGAGATTAGCGCGATGCCGTTGCAGTCGGTCGAATCGTCGTTTGCCGTTGACTCTTCCGGTTTCACAACTTGCCGTTTTGCTCAGTGGGTTAACGCCAAGTACACGGCTCCGAAGTTGATGGAGCGCCACGAATGGATCAAGGTTCACCTGATGTGCGGAACGAAAACCAATATCGTCACCAGCATTGAAGTCACTGACCAGCACTCTGGCGATTCGCCGCAGTTCAAGCCGCTGGTTGATGCGACGGCCCGCAACTTCACCATGAGCGAAGTGAGCGCCGACAAAGCCTATTTGTCGAATGCGAACTTGCAGACGGTTGTCATGCACGCCATGCCTTACATCGCGTTCAAAAACAACAAGCGTGGCGCAACCCACTCGCGGCATTAAGAACTCGGCGATTTGGGAACGGATGTTTTCATTTTTACAACTTCAATCGTGAACGGTTTATGCAGAGCTATCACAAGCGTTCGAATGTCGAAACCACTTTCAGCATGATTAAGTCCAAGTTTGGCGACCGTCTGAGAAGTAAAACGCGCACGGCACAAATCAATGAAGCTCTTTGCAAAGTGTTGGCGCATAATCTGTGCGTTCTCATTCAGTCGATTTACGAACTTGGGATCGAACCGACCTTTTGGGAAGAGGCGGCCTAGTCCGCCTCCGTCGATGCGTAATTCCAGAATGGTATTTAGGCGCAATGTCATGACCCACCCCCGGAGGATACTGCGGCCACTCCATTTTGCTTTTACAGCCATCCCTCTTTTCTTGGGCTTCGCTCAAACAACGCGATGCCAAACCTCTATCGTTGTCTATCGCGACACGCAACAACTGGTTATCGGCGCGGATAGTCGAAGAGGCGAGAAAGAAATTCGCCTGGGCACGGTTGTTTCTGACAGGGCTGTTACGATCACTAAGATTCAACGAATTGAGGGCGTAGCTGTCGCGATTGCTGGTAGCTACACCTTTGAGCCGCGCGAGATCGCGATTCAAAGTTTCAAGGGCCATTCGTCGATCTTCGAGAAAGCAAGTGCCTTTCAGGAAGCTCTTAGGCAGCCCCTCCAAGACATGATCGAGAATTTCGTTAAGCCATTGTTGCTGAATGGTCAAATCACGATTCATCCAGAACGACCGATCCTTCAGGTGATTGTGGCGGGGTTTGAGAGAGGCACTCCGAGTTACGTTGTCTTCGAGTTCTACACGGTTCAGTCTGGACTGTTCATGCCAAACCTTATAGCGCCTACCCTTACGCTCCGAGAAAACGTTTTCCGCTGTCCCGGCGACTGCAATAAAGACCGCTCGTATTATGCCATCGGCAGAAGCGAGGCGATTAACGTCACTAGTCCAATAATTAACGACCTGAGATTCTGGGAAGCTTTTGGTCCGAGCGATGGCGTTCGCGCGCTGATTTCGATAGAGATCAACGCCGCTCCTGAGGAAGTCGGGCCTCCCATCGATATAGTGAGAATGACAAAAGACATTTGGTGCTGGGCTGAGCCCAAGACTAAAAAGGAAAGTGACGACCCAGACATAAAGCCGTGCAACGCATTTCCGACGCGCAAGACTCGCCCGAAACGGAGTTCCCGCTAACTTGACCCATAAGTCACCACGCTGACTCATAAGCCACCTCGCCGTCTGGGGTTTTGGGGCAAAGCCAACTCGGTGGGCTTTGCTGCAAAAGTCACACTTGATGAAAAAGTCGGAAGGCTGATGCAAAAGTGGAGTTGAGGCTTAAACGAAAAGCCCCGCCCACGGTTGAGCGGAGCTTTTCTTGGTCAGGGTCAACGGTCATTACGCACTGATCGTTGAAGCGGTCAACATCTCCTTGAGGGTCGCCATCAAATACCCTGTCGCCCGTCTGATTTAAAGCGAGCCTACCGATTTGCCAATCGGCTGAGATTCGTCGAGCGCGCGGGCCGAAACAAAAGTTTGGTCAACATAAGCTCACCATCCTTTCATCGGACGGGAAGATTATAAGCCACGCTCTGTTGCAACAAAAGCCGCTAAAGCGCGGTTCGGAAAATAAACCCATCTCGCCCATAAACTTCGTGCTTGTTTTTTCCCCTCATTTGAGGGAGAATATCCTGCACGACGAGCAAAGGGGTTATCTTGGTAAGTCAGTGAGGTGAGAAATGCAGCCGAATGTTAAGGCGACCTTTCGTGAAGTTACTGATGCGCTTGCTGAACTAGGATTGACGCCGGACATACTTAATGACGCGATCCTACGCGGCGAGACCGCGCGTGACAGTTGTACGGCAAACGATCCTCCGAACGCGCCCGGTTTTTACTCATGGGCGGGCACGGTTCGGGCATTGAGAGACATTCTTGTGCCGCTAGGCTGGGTAAGAAACGATGACGTTAACTATTCACGCATCGTTAACGAGGTACTGAATATCGCTATCGCAGTCGTAACAGGCGACGAGGCCACGGGCAATCGAGATTTTAGCCCGAAGACGAAGTACCCCAAAGGGCCAGCGACTCAAGCCGCAGTCACCCTCAATCAGGACAGTTTGTTCGGCTCATCCTCTGCGCCCACAGAGGGTGAAACTGAGAACAACCGTATCACGTGGATGCTGTTGCGAAAGCGCAACGGCGATACAGTTTACGCAGAACTATCACTGCCCTCTCTCATGTCGAAAGACGGACAGGTGGAGCGTTGGGAAAGTCGGATCATTCTTGAACCAATGACTTTCGATCCTCTGATTGATGTTGGTGAGGATTCCAGCGAGCCGCCAATAGATGTTCTTGTTCGACGACGCTCTTAGAACCTAAACCGCTCGGGGAGTCGGCCCTATGGAATTTAATCAGTCGCGGCTGGTATTAGCGCGGAAGAGGCGAGGACTATCCAAAAAAGACTTAGCCGATTCTGCAAAAATTGCTCAACGGACTCTGGCGTATTACGAAACCGGGGAACGTGTACCCGCAGACGACATTATTCAATCGCTGGCGAATACGCTCAAATTCCCGCTAACTTTTTTCTACGGGTCTGACATTGAAGAAATTGACATGGACGCGGCGAGTTTTAGATCGCTAAAGCGAATGACGGCTTCGCAGCGTGATTCTGCAATTGCCGCTGGTACGTTGGCGACTGTGTTGTCAGATTGGATCGAAGGTCAATTTGAATTGCCAGCGCCCGACATTCCGTCGTTGAGAAACTTTGCGGATGATCCAGACACCGCCGCAATGGTGCTCCGCGATGAATGGGGTATTGGTCAGCGACCGATAAAGAATGTAGTTCACTTGTTAGAAGCGCACGGCGTGCGCGTCTTCTCGTTACCCGTTCATGACGAAGAAGTCGATGCGTTTTCAGTCTGGCATCACGGACGACCGTTTGTATTCCTTAATCCAACGAAATCCGGCGAGCGCGGGAGAACAGACGCGGCGCATGAACTAGGACACCTGACCTTGCACGAGCACGGAATAGCGCGCAGTCGCCAAGCGGAGAGTGAAGCCGATGCTTTCGCGGCCTCGTTTCTGATGCCTGAGGCCGACGTAATTGCCCACACTCCGCGTGGACTGACGTTGAAAACTATTCACAAGATAAAGAAACGCTGGAGCGTTTCGGCGATGGCAATGGTTCATCGTTTGAAGTCTCTGAACCTCATTAGTGAATGGCAATACCGAACCTTTTGCATAAAGCTGAGTCAGGCTGGATACAGACGCAGCGAACCTGACGGCTTGCCGCGTGACACGTCCCAGGTATTTGCGAAGGTGTTTGATGCTCTGCGCGCAGAAGGCCGATCCCGCAATGCGATTGCCCGCGACTTGTCGGTCACGTCAGCGGAGCTAGACTCTTACCTCGTCGGGCTAATCATCGCTGGTGTAGCGCCCATAGAAGGAGCGGGAAGCCTTCAAGTAGCGCAGCCGCACCCAAGACCAGCACGTAAACTAAGGGCGGTTTAAGATCGACGAATCGCTTTAGGCTTCGTTCCGTCCTGTCTTGGACGATTCCAGTAAGGACTCTTACAGCCGGGACACCGCTTTGGTTCAGCATCCGCGTCTCTCGGAAGCCATTTATAACCGCAACGCTCGCAGACCCAAAGCCAGACGGATTCTTTGACTCTTGCCATGTTCCCATACTACCCGAAATAGTATGCTCTGTCTAGTGATATACTCCTTGACATAGTATGCTATTTAAGATAGCATAGGGACATGGACGAACAACAAGAACGCGAACAACGCGGCCTCGTAATCGCGGCCAAGGCGAAACTGCAGCGTACAGGCGATGGACGGTGGTTTGTTCCCTCGCAGTCCGGCAAAAGCGGAATGAACGGCGGGAACTACTATCAGGTAGACCCCAACCCGTCGAAACCGCACTGCAGTTGCCCCGACTTTGAAGCGCGACAACTCAGATGCAAACACCTTTACGCGGTTGAGATTGTGACCCAGCGCGAATTCACCTTCGATGAACACACCCAAACTCAGACTCTCACTGAGACGGTCACGGTCAAGCAAACCTATTCGCAGCAATGGTCGAGCTACAACAAAGCGCAGATCAACGAGAAAGATCGCTTTCTCTCGTTGCTAAATGAATTGTGCAAAGGCGTCGAAGAGCCGATCCAAACATTCGGGCGTCCACGTATTCCCTTAGCAGAAGTAGTTTTTGCAAACTGCTACAAGGTTTACTCAACCGTTTCCGGTCGGCGCTTTTCATCTGACTTGAGAGACGCACAAGCAAAGGGATATCTCACGCGGACTCCGCACTTCACTTCGCTGTCTCGTTACCTTGAGAATCCGACGCTGACACCTTTCCTGAAACAGTTGATCGAAATCAGCAGCTTGCCTTTGCAGAGTGTTGAGACAGACTTCGCAGTTGATAGTTCCGGTTTCTCTACTTGTCGTTTCGTTCAATGGGTCAAGGCCAAGTACACCGAACCTGAGACGATGCAAAAGAAAGACTGGGTGAAGGTGCATTTAATGTGCGGAGTCAAAACCAACGTTGTAACTGCCGTTGAGGTTACTGACCGCTACGCGAACGATTCGCCTCAATTCGCTCCGCTGGTTCGCACTACTGGCCGCAACTTCACAATGAATCAAGTGAGCGCCGACAAAGCCTATTCGTCGAAAATGAATCTGCAAACAGTGGTTGACCACAACGCGCAGCCGTTCATCGCATTCAAGAGCAATGCGGTTGAATCCAGCCCGACTAATAAGTCTTATTCCAAATCCTCTGCGACGTGGGCGCGAATGTTTCACTATTACTCGTTCAACAAGAATCGTTTCATGCAGTGCTACCACAAGCGATCAAACGTCGAAACCACTTTCTCGATGATCAAAGCCAAGTTTGGTGATTCACTCCGCAGCAAAACCAAGACAGCGCAGATCAATGAGGCGCTGTGCAAGGTGCTGGCGCACAATCTCTGCTGTCTGATTCAGTCGATTTATGAGCTGGGAATTGAGCCAACGTTTTGGGAAGAGGCTGCCTAAGAGGGCTTTCGGTAGAGTTCCTTGATCGAGCGGCTCACGTCAGCAAATGATGCGGAGAAGAGCCATTTTGCGGCGATGTGGAAAAGACCGAGGACGCTAACCGTTGTCGAAGTCATGTAAGCAATTATGACTTTGTCGGAGAGATCGAAAGTCCAAACGTGGAAACCCTCCATTAGTAACAGTATAACAACTGAGAGCAACCACAGAACAACTAGGATAAAAAGTGCGCCAAGGAGAAAAAGCCTCACCCAGTGAAGATGCTTAGTGTGCTTTAGTTCTTGTTTCAGCCACGTTTGCCCCGTGATCTGAAGATCGTCCTCGCCCTCCAAAGCGCGATTATCCGAAACGTCAACCTCTGGTACTTGCGTATCCGCAACAACATGGATACCGCCAAACCACTTTAGAAGCTTGTCGCGGGCAGTCTTATTCGGGGATGATTCCGGCTCGTTCATTTAGCAGTGTGAGGTAATGCTGTTGGATCAAATCATTCGGGATAACATCGTTATTAAACTCTGCCTTTGGATCGTACACCTGACGCCACGGCGTGCCTTCTCGGTGTGTCATTGTGGACAATTGGGGGCCGGTAAAGCGAGCATATGCCTTCTCCACATTTGTTAACAAGACGCGATCCGTCTCGGACAACTTCTCCCGAGAAAGAATGTTAATAGGTTCGGTGACTACGCCCGAGCCGTGCTTGCGCAGCGCGTGATACAAATCAGGCACAACTGGGCCGTAGCGCCACGCCTGAACCATTTGCTTTATTAACGGTTCGCGGAGAATCGCAAGGGAATACCCATGGGCGATATACACGAGCTTTTGAACCTGCATATTAGTCAACCGACGCCCGGCACTAATTGCAATCCTTAATAGTTCATTGGCTACACTTCTAGCATCATAGGCCATGTTCTTGCCCTCCCTTCGCGGTTTCCCCTTGTTTCGTTCGTGAAACAGCAACCTTAACAGCTTGCCGAGCATGGGTCAATATAAGCTTTTCGGTAGGATACGTTAGGTGGAGTGATGCAAAAGTCTCTTGCCTGATGCAGAAGTCCGTTTGTCAGGGCACTTTTGCAGCAAAGCCAACTCGGTGGATACCACGGTGCCACTGCATATTCCGTATCCACTTCGCCTGCTTACTAGATCTCGAGCCCAGCTTTCTCTCGAATCGCTGGTTTTTCGGGCGTTTGTGCCTCGTCTCTTCAGTAATTGCTTCCTCTCACTCCGTGAAGTTCGTGATTCTGTATACTCAGTAACCAACTCGCTTGCCTGCCATCATCAACGACGCTTGCGCACTTTTGATTAGCTAAGCTTCATTATTTCTTCACTTAGCTAAATGATCTGCGTCTGATCCGGCCATGGCACAACTGTTGTTAAAGGAATAGTCCGAACACGGAATTTGAAAAGCCCCTGGAAGGTACAAAGACAATGATTAGCCTGGTACAAGCAAGCACAGCGACTCCCGAAAACAAATTCAGCACGACCGAACTGGTCGCCTCGATGATGCACAAGTTCTCGCCCGAGATGATTAACACCATCTGCTCGCTGGGCGTTGAGAACCGCTATTCGACGATGACCAACTACGCTGACTTCCTCAATGGCGCGCCGATGAATCAGACCAGCTCGACCACTGACCTCGGTGTGAACGCCACCCGCAAGTGCATCGAGGAATGGGGCGGCGATCCTTCGCAGATTGGTTTGCTGATTGCGGCGACGAACACGCCGGACCAGATGCTTCCTTGTCTCGCTTCCGAAGTGATGGGCCGCACGCATGGTTTGCTGCCGCGCTCGCTCAGCACCGTCAGCATGCAGTCGCAGGGCTGCTCAGTGATGCTGAAGTCGGTGGAAGTTGCCCAATGGTACCTGGCGGCCAACCCGGGAAAAATGGCCATCGTGCTCATGTCCGAAGCGCACACCCCTTACGTGGCTCCGCTGCTTCGTGACGAATACTACGGATTCCGCGAAATCGCGCGCATGCGCAAGGCCGATCAAATCACCGACGCCGCTTTCGAGAATGAACGCACCGAAACGACGCTGGCGATTCAGTCGATGTTGTTCGGCGATGGCGCCGTGGCGCTTCTGCTCGGCACCGACCAGAGCGGCAAGCCGACCTTCGGTCCGATTTCGCACCTGACCAATGACAACCCGGATGACGTGAACCTGCTGACGATGACCGCGCACAGCACGCACCCGGCGCTGAACGGCAAGCCGCAGTACTTCATGCGTCCCGCCGTCCCGGCCCGCGGCGCTCACTACGCAGTCACCACCGTCAACGACGTGCTGCACAACCCAATGTCGCCGGTTTCGGATATGAGCCAGGTTGATGATTGCCTGATTCACACCGGCAGCAAGAAGATTCTCGACGGCGTTTGCTCGCAACTGCACCTGGAAAAGGATTCGACCAAAGTGCACAAGTCGTACGACGTGCTGGAAAACTTTGGCAACCTGTCGAGCGCTTCGACCGGATTCATGCTGGCAGGCAAAAAAGAATGGGCCGGCCCGACGATGGTCGTCGGCTTCGGAGTAGGCTTCACCGCCAGCGCCGGTTTGATGAGCGTCAACTAATTTCTCGAACCCGACATGATTGAATTTGCCGACTCGGTAAAGAAAGGATCAAAGCCATGACAAACTCAGCCACAACCTCAATGCAGAAAATGAACGGAAGTTTTGCACGTCACGCGGAAAAGCTTTCCGACGAAGCCCCGATGATCGTCACGCGGCTGTCAGGCTGGATCAGTGCCGGAGAAGGCAAGTCGGCCACGCCGAGTTGGATCGTTCCCACCCGGACGCCGGCACGAAACAGATGAACTCAAATCAAGCCTCCCACACAGGCGTCGGCGCTGATCTTCAGCAGCCGGCGTTCCTGTTTGATAGAAGGCCTCATAAAGCGTGGGAGACGCGCATGGATTTTGACAGTTTGGGAGAGATCATAGCGACCCGAACGCTTCATCTCATCGACGAGCAAGGACACAAACGCCCCGTTAGCGTATTCATCGGAAAACCCGAACCCGAGGAATCCGGATACAGGTGTTCCTACCAGGTGATCGGCATCGGTAGCCAGGAAACCAGGACCGCGCGCGGCGCTGATTCAATCGAGGCGCTGCAATCCGCAATGACGCTCGCAGGCGCAAGCCTGCACAACCTCAATCAAGAGGTGGGCGGGAAATTGAAATGGAACGGTGACGCGGCAGGAAACCTTGGATTTCCAAATCCAGGCTAGTAAGTTTTCGTTTCGATCACAGCGAGGGATTAGCCGTTGCAGACGCGGGCGATGGTTCCTGAGACCTGGTCGAAATCGAAAGGCTTGCCGATTATTCCGGCGACCAGATCCACTTCTCCTGAGGGGGGTTGTGCGGTCGCGCCGTAGCCGGTAACCAGCACCACGGGCAGTTCGGGCCGCTGCCTGCGAATTTCGCGTGCGGTTTCCCAGCCATCCATCTCAGGCATGGCGAGATCAGTAAACACCAAATCAAAATCGTCGCTGGTCACCTTTTCCACGGCATCGCGGCCTGAGCCGGCAGTAACAACCTTGTGATCCAAATCTACCAGCATTTCTGCCAGGGTTTCGCGCACTACTTCTTCGTCATCAACGACCAGGACTGACAGGGAAGAAATGGCTGCGGCCGACTCTGGTTTTGCGGCGGTCTCGGGTTCAGCTTCGCCGAGCGGCAGCTCGATATGAAATGTCGTGCCCTCTCCCAACCTGGATTTGACGCTGATCGTTCCATGATGGCGCTCGAGGATTCCGTAACTCACCGCTAATCCCAAACCGGTTCCATGCACGCCCTTGGTAGTGTAGAACGGCTCAAAGATTCGCTCGCTGACTTCTTCTTCCATACCCGTGCCGGTGTCCGCGAAGCGCAAGTGCAGCCGTTCAGCTTTGCGATTGCAACAGATGGTCAAACTGCCGCCTTGGGGCATGGCGTCGACCGCGTTCACGATGAGATTGACGAAAACCTCGCGCAGCTCTGAGGCACTGCCGCTAGTTAACAAGCCGTCGGGCGCGTTAAGAGTAACGTCGACGCGGCGGCCCGCGGCCAGCGCTTCGTTCTGCCAGCGCGTGCGGGTAATTTCAATTGCATCGCGTAACAGACTGCCGATGTCGAGCAGCTCCATTTCAGCAGCCGAGGTTTTGCGCGCAAAAGTCTGGATGCGCCGCACGGTGGAAGCCGCGTCTTCGGCGGCAGTAACGATAACGCCCAAACTGCGAATGAGATCCTCGTCCTTGACCCGTCGCAGGATTAGTTGCGCGCGTCCCAGGATCGCAGCCAGCGAGTTGTTGAAATCGTGAGCCACACCTGAGGCCAGCTGGCCCAGGGCGCGCAGTTTGTCGGCACGCGCAGCTCGCTCTCGCTCCTGCTTCTGTTCGGTGATGTCATGCGCAATACCGAGCACGCCGGTGGTATGGCCGTCGACGATAATCGGTGCGCTGTTTACCAGGGCATAGCGAACGGCGCCTTCGCGCGAAACATAGCGTGATTCATATCGCTGAGGTTCGCCGCCCAGCGTTGCGGCAAACCGCTGGCGCCGCATGTCGCGATCCTCTTCGTGGACGCGCTCGAGGAAATTCGTCCCGATAAACTCTTCCTGCGGATAGCCTGTCAGGTCGAGCATGGCCTGGTTGCACCATTTGTAGTTGCCGTCGGTGTCGAGGGCGTAGATAGCTTCGCGAGCGCTCTCGAGAATGTTCTGAAGCAGAGACTGGCGTTCGCGGGCCACGGCCTCAGCTTTGCGCAACTCTGATAGATCGCGCGCGGTGCAAACCGCTCCGGTCACCTGGCGACTTTGATCGAACAACGGTTCGACGGTCACCAGCACCGGGCGTTTCAGGAACAGTGGGACAACTTCGATGTTGACGCTTTGCGCATTACGCAGGGCCACCTCGACGATGCAGGTGGCATCGTCAGCGTGTGTTTGCAGGATCGCACAACACTTGCGGCCGAGGATCGCATGGGGTGCGGCGTTGTCCATCGCCGCGCCGGCCTTGTTCACACGGATCAGACGCCCGTTGGTGTCGAAAATAAATACACCGTCAGACATCGCGTCGAAAGTTGTTTCCCATTCATTCTTCGCACGCGCCACGATCTCAAACAACTCAGCCTGAGCGATGCCGGTGGTCAACTGAGCGGCGACTGCACCCACCAGCAGGACTTCCTCCTCATCCCAATGCCGGACCGCTTCCGCCTGCTCGATACAGATAACACCGCGAAACTTTTCCTTAACCGTAAGTGGCCAAATTACCGTCGAACACAATCCCTGGTCCTTCGCGTGAAAACGAATTCCTTCGATCAGCTCAGACGAGCCGTCCGCGAAGTTTTCCGTATCAGCAATCACCAAAGGTTTCAGTGAAAGCCGGAAATGTTCGCGCAGCAATCTGTCGTAATAGCCGTCAAAATCTCCAGAGTTGTCGCTCTGCTCGGCGGCGTACTCGGTTTTTACAAACAAGTCTTCGTTCACGCCATCGCACAGGCGGACCTGCACTCGCGAGGCGGCGAGGGCCTTACCCAATTCGCGTACTGTCGTGTCGAGCACTTCCGGCAGACTCAGCGAAGAACGAATCGCAGCGCCCAGCTTGTTGACCAGCGCTTCGCGCGCCGAAGTCGCTTCAGCCTTTTGATAGAGCCTGGCCTGGCGAATTGCGATACCGGTTTGATCGGCAACGGACTTGGCAACTTCGATATCGGCTTCGCTCCAGCGCCGTATGTCCCGGGTGGTTGACAAGGCGAGCGCACCCAGCAGTTCCTCGCCGACGGTCACGCCGATGTACATGATCGACTTCACGTCGAATCGCTTCAGCATTCGTTCGTAAAGAGCATGAATGCGCGGGTCATTTGCAACATCATCAAAGGCCAGCACGCCATGTTGTTCCATGGCGGCGTTCAGACCTCCGACTTGGCTCACGTCAAAGTCGTGCGCTGCCGGACCCACTTGCGCGACGTGATATTCCGCCACATTGGTTATCCGGCCGGCGTACTCGTCTTTCATGAACAATGAACAACGGTCCACATTCAGGTGTGTGCCCAACTCCCGCACCGCCGTCTGAAATACTTCGCTGACGTCGAGGGACCGGCGCACCGCTTGTGAAATGCGATTGGTAAGTGCTGTCCGGTCGGCGTGTTGTTTCATCTCACCGTAAAGCCGGGCGTTCTCCACGACGATCGCGGCGTGCGACGCGATGGTCCAGAGCAGTTCCTGGTGAGCTTCGTCATAAGCTTCGGGCTTTTCGTAATCCTGGATAGTGATCACGCCGACAACTTTTTGTCCGACCATCATCGGGACAGCCAGCCAACACTGCGCACTTCGCCCACTCAGCTTTAAGCCCATGCGTTCGAGGGCGCCTTCAAGGTCGCGCGGAATGTGCAACGGTTGCCGGGTGCGAATTACATATTCGGTCAGGCCCATGCCGAACTTGCGCGTCGGTGAATGGTAAGGCTGGCCATCGATTGTGTATGCCGGGAACGAGACCTCCTGTTTTTGTTCGTCATAGAGCGCCACGTAAAGATTGCGATTATCCATCACCTTGCCAATCATCGAATGGATAAGCTGCGCGATCTCAGCGGGCTCGACCAGCTTACTTAGTTCGTGTCCGATTTCATTAAGCGCCGCCAGCTCCTGATTGCGTCGCAACAATTCAGCTTCGGCGGTTTTGCGTTCGCTGACGTCGCGGGCAATTCCCTGAACACCTACCGGTTCTCCATCGCGATAGATTAGCCGGGTACTCATTTCCAAAGTGAGGCGGCGGCCCTGTTTGGAAACGATTTCAAGTTCATAGACCGTCGCGACGTCGCCGCTTTCGAGTTTGCGCGTAAGCATTTGCCGCGCAACTTCCACCTGTTCGGGAACCACCACTTGCCCGAAATTCAGCCCGACCACTTCTTCCTGGGAATATCCGGTCAGCTCCACGCCGGTGCGGTTAAGCGACGTAAAGTTACCCTGGAGATCGTGCGTGTAGATGATGTCGTTTGCGTTGTCGAAGATTTCACGAAAGCGGTGCTCGCTTTCCCGAAGCGCCATTTCGGATTTTTTCTTTTCGGTGACATCGTTGGCCAGCACGAGAAAAGACGGCCGGTTGCCGAAATCCAGTTTGTGCCAGGTCACTTCGACGTCGATTAAGGTCCCGTCTTTCTTACGGTGCGTCCAGACGCCGGCATTATCACTTCGCCCGTTGAGGTTTGACAGATGGCTCATCAGCACCGGCACTTCCTGCTCGGGCCGAATGTCGCGGATGGTCATCGATAGAAATTGTTCGCGCGTGTAGCCGTAGTGATTGATGGCCGCGTCGTTCACGGCGAGAAACTGCAGCGTCTGCTCGTCGCACACGTACATCGAACAAGGATTCGCTTTGAAGAGCAGCCGGTATTGTTCTTCCGATTTCTGCAGAGCGCGTTCCGCGCGATGACGTTCAATCAGGCGGGCAACTTTGATAAGTAGTTCTTCAGTGCGAAAAGGAATTTCGAGATATTCATCGGCGCCGGCCGCGAATCCTTCAAACCGCGCCACCTCCTCTTTCCTGACGGCGCTTACCAGCATCACGGGAATGTCGGAGGTGTGTGGATCAGTCTTCAGGCGCTGACACAGCTCGAGGCCGTTCATCTCAGGCATGACCACATCGCAAAGAATGATGTCGGCCCGGACAATGGTGGTGAGCTCGAGCGCGCGTCGCGCGCTGGTGGCTGCGAAGATCTTGTAGCCTTCCGGTTCGAGGAGGTCGACCAGGAGCTCAAGAACATCCTGATCGTCTTTCACGATCAGAATGACAGGCGGATTTTCTGAGTGTACCTGCATGCAGAATAGGAGACGGAATGCGGTTCCGTGAGGTCAGGTCGGAAATCAAAAGGTCAGGACTGAGACACCACGGTCTCAAGGCCAACCCAGTATAGCAGAGGCAAAACAAGTTTGTCACTACAGAATAGGGCCGAATTTAGGGGGTTTTGCTGGTTTTTGATGCGCCCGAGGCTGGGGTCTTGGCAAAGTACCCGGGCCGATAGGTGAGTTTGAGGGACTGCTTCTGGAGCTCAGGATTGGCGATTTCAATCGAAACCCGCCGGTAGGATCCGTCACGCGTTTTGTTTGAAGGCGAGTAGGCAATCAAGTATTGCTCCCGCAGATCCCTCTGAATTTGCACAAAGGCATCACGCAATTCACGTTCGTTATGCGGAAAATAGGCGCGGCCACCAGTGGCCTCAGCGATCTTCTTCAGCGCGCCTTCGTCGATCCCAAACTGGTAGCGATCACCGATTCCGATCGCATAAATCAGCGCATCAACTTTGACGGCGCTGTTTATTGCATCCTGCATTTTCACCTGACTGAAGGTGTCCTGGCCATCAGTTAACAGGATGATGGCGCGGCGTGTGTGTTCCGCGGTGTCACGCAATATCTCGTTTGAGGTGGTCCAGACAGCGTCCCAGATTGCAGTTGACCCGGCAGTCGCCTGATGAGTATCTGAGATGGGCGGCGTAGTACCGACCACTACACCTCCCCCAATTAGTCCTGAGGGCGGCACATATTCAACTCGTTCAATGGCGCGTCGCAAACGCGAGACGTTTCCGGTGAGACCCTGCTCCAGAGTGGGCTCGCCGGTAAACGAGACCACTGCTGCCTCGTCCTTCGGGCGCATGGCCGCCTCGAGGAATGCCTGGGCAGCGGCTTTCTCTTCGGGCAGAGTCCGTTCCTCGGATCTGCTCGTATCAATCAGAATCGCCATCGAAAGCGGCAGGTCGACGCTCTGTTGAAAGGTAAAGATCTCCTGCGCCACGCCATCTTCGAAAACGCGCACGTCTTCACGTTTGATGGATCCAATGAAGCGCTTATGTTTGTCGGCGGCGGTAAAGAAGACGCTCGTGAGATTTGTCTCGACGCGAAGCACTTCGTCACTGTTGATTGTTTCTTCGTCTTTGGAGGGCGGTGTCGGGCTGGCAGCGGGATCCGTACGTCTTTGCCTGATCGCATTGTCCGCGCCGGTGGGATTTTGCGCGCCGCTGCTGTGTACGAACGAAGTTATGGCGAGCAGCGTAACCGCCAGCATCAGAACGATCGGACTGGATAGTTTACTGCTCATCCTACGATCCAGCTCTCACGCTATCGGCGACGGCTTTGTAACCGCGCTTGGTGCGCAGCTTTAGATTGTTCTGACTGCCGGTAAGTTTTACTTCGACACGACGATAGCTGCCGTCGTACTTGTCATTAGTCGGTTTGTAAGTGATTAGGTATTGCGACCGCAGCTCTTTCGAGATCTTCGTGAACGACCGTTCGAGCGAAAGCATATCGCCGGTGAAAAAAGCGGCTCCGCCTGTTTCATCGCACAAACGATCGAGGTCCTTGTCGGCTTTCGACTTGACCTGACCGGCTTCGACGCCGACGACCGTGCTCGAAATACCCGCTTTCGTGGATATCGCGAAAATCGTCGTCTCAGTCCGTTGCGCGATATCGATGGCATCATTCAGATCGGCGCGGCTATAGGTGTCCACGCCGTCCGTAATCAACACGAGCGAGCGGCGACCCTGGGCCGAACGCATCTTTTGATCGCAGAATTGCCAGACCGCGTCGTAGAGCGCAGTCTGCTCTCCAGTCTTCTTCACCGCGTAGACAGCCCGATCGAGTAACTCAAGCCGATCGGTAAAATCCTGACGCAGAGTCACTTCATGATCGAAGGTGGCGAACAGCACGCGATCACGGCGAGCTCGCACCACGGTCTGAATGAAATTCATGGCCGACTCTTGTTCGAACTTGAGTTTGGCAGCGGTCGACGGCGATGTATCCATTAACACGCCGACATAAAGCGGTAGGTTGTTGTTTTCTTCACTGGTAAACGAGTCGATTTTCTGCGGAATCTTGTCTTCCAGAATCAAAAAATCATTCGAGGTCAGGCCCGAGACGAACTGTCCCTTTTTATCAGTGACGGTGATCGGAAGCCGCACGCGGCGAATGTTAACGACTTCCCTTTCCTGATCGGGCGTAGCGGCCGGCGCCGCAGGTTTTTGCGGCGAAGGTTGCGGCTTTTGTGCGGTGGCGGAAACCATCACCAGCGACAGCGCCGCCAGGATAACTAAAAGATAAAAAAGCGATCGGTTCATGGCTGATTTAGGGGATCGGCGTCTCTTTGAGGCACTTTGTATTGGAGACGCCGATTCGATGCCGGCGCTGCTTCTGGCCGTTGCCCTTGTGAATTCTGGCTGTCCCAAATGCACCGATTTCATAACTTATCAATCTTCGCGGCCAGCACAAAATCGCTTTCCGTCAGGCCATCGATCTTGTGCGTCCAAATGGTAATTTCGGCTTTGCCCCAGCCGAAGCAAATGTCGGGATGATGGCCTTGGCCTTCTGCCAGCTCGCCGACACGATTTACAAATTCGAGCGTCTCGCGAAAATTCTCAAACTTGTATTGCTTGGCGAGATGATGCTGGCCAACGACGTCCCACCCGGCGAGTTGGCTGAGGAGTTTGTCTATTTCCGCGCCTTGCAACGGAGGTACTCCGCCTCGGCAAGGCACGCATTCTCGCTCAGCTAATTCGCTCATGTTTCCTCCGCGTTCAAAGTCTACGATCTGTATCGCTACGGGTTATACAGGGAAGGATGAGACTACCATACAACTA
>DATENS010000307.1:0-25012 GCA_035274925.1 Pyrinomonadaceae bacterium
TAAAACGTTTGGCCTGCGAAAGACGAACCGGGCCAAAGCCGCTGCTGATAATTGTTTCGAGTTGTGTGCGACGAGCGGCTAACGGTTCGTTTATCAACACCCGCCCGCTCGCATACAAAAGGTCCCATGCCACGAAAACTACGGGCGTGCTGGCAAGCAATGCTTCGCTGACTGTCTTGCGCCCCAAACGTTTTTGCAGATCACTGAAAGGAAGAATCTCTTCGCCTCGCGCGGTAATGATCTCGCCGTCGATAATCGCATCGGCAGGCAAACCGCCAAGGGGTTGGTGTAACTCGGGAAAGCGCGCGGAAATCTCGTCGAGCGTGCGCGAGTAAATTGCCACGCGGTCTGCCTGTACGTGGGCCTGTGCGCGGATGCCATCGAATTTGTCTTCAACAAAAAATTCGCCGGGCATGGTGCGCGCAATGTCAGCCAGGTCGGATGCCGGCGTGGCCAGCATGAATTTGAGCGGATGAAACAGGCGCATTTCGATATCACTCAACGCGCCGGTCCGCGCCCGCACCGCCGCCTCGCCGATGTCGCCGCGCAGCATGTTGGCCATTGAGACGTCGGCCAACGATTGATTGAAAGCACGTGCGATCGCGTCTTCAACCAGTCCTTCACGCAACCCAATGCGCAAGTCTCCCGACAAAAACTTCACGAGATATTTCGCTTCCAGCGGCGTCGCCTGTGCCAGGACCTTTGTAAGCAAATCCGTCTTTGCGATTTTTCCGCGCGTGCTGCTCAAACGCGCCAGCAAGTCCTCAGTCTCGGCCAAACTCAAACGCGGCTGATTCGCCGCTTTCGCTTCTGAAAACATTTCGAACGCTACGTCGCCCACGTCACCCCAACGCGCATACCGCTCGCCGAGACCTTCAGTAGCCAACCCGGTCGCCGCGATTAGCGCGTCACTAATGATTCGGCCGCCGACATTGGTGGTGCGCGCGTCGCTTTGCGCAAACTGCTGGCCTGCAAAATAGCGCGCCGCTCGCGCCAGGTCATCATCAGAAAGTTGCTGAAAGAATTCTCCGAGCAAGGCGGCCTTTTGCAGCTTCTTGGTGGTCGCAGCCACGGATTCGCCCGTCCGGGCAAACTGCTCCAGTAAAGCTGCGGGCCTATTTTTCACCATGATCGAGAGATTGGGGAATTGGACGTATAGTGTCAAACGCGGGCGTAATCACAAGGCCGGCCGACATTCAGAACTGGTACCGTACCTCTGCGGTTAGTGCTTGCAGATTAGATTCAACCGCAGAGGACACAGAGGATTCCGCAGTGCGCGCCGAGAGCAATAAGAGCCCTTGCTTACGCGCGGGCTTCTAACGCGTTACAATCTGTTCGGCTAGTGGGGCCGGGGATGGCTCTAAACAGCGATGGCGTTTCTTCTTATTCTCGATTCACTGGGAAATACTGAGCTGCTGCTGATCCTGGGTGCGGCGCTGATTTTCTTTGGCCCGCGACGTTTGCCGCAGCTAAGCCGGCAACTCGGTCGCAGTCTGTCGGAGTTTCGCCGCGCCTCTGATGATTTTAAGCGCACATGGGAACGCGAAGTGAATCTCGAAAATTTTGAGAAAGGTTTCGAGTCCGAGCCGGGGACATCAATCTTTGACAAGGCTTCAGATCGAATTCGCTCAGCACGTGAAGCGGTGGCCAGCGAGCTGAATTTCGAGGGAGATCCGAAACCAGCGGACCCGCCGGCAATCACGCCCGTCGAAGCTGCTCATACCGAAGCGCGTGGCGCCGCTAGTACAGCTGATAGTACGACTGAAACCGCGAACAACGAACAACCAAAGCACGAGTGGCTCTAACCGCAACCCGATCGACTACCAATGCCCAGCCTGCGTTTGATCAGAAAACCTGAAAAGAAGGAAGACGACCTTAGCGGTCAGATGTCGTTTCTCGAGCACCTCGACGAATTACGAAGCCGCCTGATCAAGAGCATCGTGTTTGTAGTGCTGGCAGCATCGGTGAGCTGGTTTGTCTCGGATCGTATCTACAACTTCCTCGCGCGACCCGTGCAGCGGGCGCTGGCCGAAGCGCAACAGCAACGGCAGGTCGCCCTCAAAGGACTCAATGGACAAATGGCTTCCGTGCCCCTCGGCACGCTAAAGCCGGGAGACAAGATTCGTTTTATCTTTCCCGAGCCAACCCAGTTGGGACCTGTTTCAATTCCGGCAGGTACCTCAGTCATGGCGCGAGTAGACAAAGACAGTCAGGGAAGGCTGGGCCTGTACACAGACGAAGCGCTGACCGCCGGGAACGAATCGGTGCCGAAGGATGTGCTGCTGCCGATGGATCTGAACAAAGGCTACGACAAAGCCCCGAATCCCAATGACAAACTGGTGGTTACCACCGCGCTCGAGCCATTTGCAATTTATGTGAAAGTCTCTTTGTACACGGCCCTGGCAATCTCGATCCCGTTTTTGCTCTGGCAGATTTGGGGGTTCGTGTCGCCGGGACTCTATCCGCATGAGCGCAAATACGTCACGCCCTTCATCACTCTTTCCAGCGTGTTCTTTGTCCTGGGCGCGGCCACGGCCTACTACGTCATCTTTCCACCGGCGGCAAAATATCTTTTGGGATTGGGCCAGGATTTTCGTCTGCTGTTGAAGGCAGATGACTATTTTGACTTCATCATTCTGCTGATGCTGGGAATGGGACTGGTGTCACAGATGCCGGCGATAACTTACGTGCTGGCGCGCATCGGCGTGGTCAGCGCGCGCTGGATGCTGAAAGTTTGGCGCCCGGCGATCATCATCATTCTGATAGTGGCGGCCGTCCTCTCGCCAACCAACGACATTCCGAACATGCTCCTGTTCGCCATGCCGATGTTCGTGCTGTATCTGGTTTCGATCCTGGTGGCGTGGATTTCGGGACGAGAGCGAAAGACTGCTTGATTGTCCAACCAGTTGGCGAAGCCAACGAAATGTCAGTAGCCCACAGCGCCAGCTGTGGGTAACCAAACAACCATCGAATGAAAGCCCCGAAGGGGCGACATGAATCGCGAATTTCCGAATTATGTCGCTCGCTTCGCGAGCTCGGTTTCAATTCCCACGGCTCACCCACAGGTGGCGCTGTGGGCTACTGATATGGCGCCCGCAATCGCGGGCGGGTGCGATTTATCCTTCGGAGGAGCGCCCGGACCACATGCCAACTTGAGTCTCCGCCCGTCAGCTTACGCGGATGGCACCGACTTCATATCTTTTGGTTGAATTGCGCGACGGTTTCCGCCCACAGTCTGCAGCAAACTCATCACGCCCATGTAGCCGTAACCAAAGCAGAACAGCAGCAGGAACATGATCGGTCCCCACATGTGCATCCGGATAGCGTAGGCAATGGCGAGAACAAAATAGAGGGCAAAGCTAAGTTCCAGCAGCGGGAGCCACCCGTGTTTGCGCTTGTACTTCTTGCGCTTCCAGGATTCGTCGTCGCCCTGCTCGACTTGATACTTCGGCGTGCGCACAAAATCGGATTTCACACCTGCTAGGGCTTCCAGCACGGCGCGCGCGTTTGAAAACGCCAGGCCAATCCCCAATCCCATTACCAGCGGCAGGTGCCATAGCCGCGCCCGGCTTTTGTCGAGGTACCAAATTGCGCTTCCGTAAAACAACACAACGGAAACAGTTGAGAAGAATAGCAACGGAACGTCCAGGACCATCAGTTGATAAAGACCCTGGTTGTAACGGACGAGGAGCAACGGAAACTGCATGAAGCTGGCGACAATCATGAGCGGGTAGCTGATGTTGCCGGTCAGGCGGAAAAACATTTCGAGCTTCACGCGCAGCGGCAAGGGCGCATGCCAGATTCTGCGATACAGTTTGAACCAGACCTGCAGCACGCCTTTCGCCCAGCGACGCTGTTGTGCTTTGAAAGCATTAATCTCAACCGGGATTTCCGCCGGCGCCTCTTCATCAAGCAGGTAAACAAACTTCCAGCCCATCAACTGCGCGCGAAAACTGAGGTCGGTGTCTTCGGTGAGCGTGTCGTGTTGCCAGCCGCCGCTCATCTCGATCGCGTCGCGACGCAGGATTCCGGCAGTGCCGTTAAAGTTGAAGAAGTTGCCGCTGCGATTGCGCGTAGTCTGCTCGAGCACGAAGTGGCCGTCGAGCATGATGGTCTGCAAGCGGGTGAGCAGATTGTACGAGCCGTTGATGTGGGCCCAGCGCATCTGCGCGCAGCCGACGATTGGATCCGTAAAGTAGTGCACCAGCTTGCGCAGGAAGTCGGGCTTCGGCACAAAGTCAGCGTCGAAGATCGCCATCAAACTTCCTTTGGCGGTCTTCATTCCATTTTCCAGCGCGCCCGCCTTGAAGCCCGTGCGATCGTCACGATGGATGTAATGGATGTCGAAACCCTTCGCCGCGTATTTCGCGACCGTCGCGCTGGCGATCCTCACCGTCTCATCTGTCGAGTCATCCAGTACCTGGATTTCAAGGCGGTCACGCGGATAATCGAGCTCAGTTACGGCTTTGACCAGGCGCTCGATGACGTACATCTCGTTGAATAGAGGAAGCTGCACAGTGATGTGCGGAAGTTCGCTCGCCGGAAATTCACCCTTCGGCTTTGGTGGAAACTTTGAATAGCGCCAGAACTCGCTGACTTGCTTGACGCGATAGACGCCGTAAATCGCGAGCACGGTCAGGATTCCGAAATAGACAATCAAGACAGTCCAGTCGAAAGCGTCGAACTGGTAGAGCGGACTGATGTTAGCCACCGTCTTATCCACCACATCACAGAACCCGGGGGAATCGACACACAATTGCCCCGTCAAAGGAGTCGGGCAGTTCAAGCCGGTTTCCAGACATTTAGAGGGAATAACGTTCGTCGCGAGTATTGCTAACATTTCAGTTCTTGTTTGAGAAAACCGCTGCCTGGTGGTCGCCGATAGTCAAAGCGGGTTTCGAATTCTAGCGCATGACGGGGCCGCCTCAAAACCTAAAGCGCACTAACTGAGCAACCAAGCACCAAGCCGGAGCGCGCGACGAACGGTCAGCCTGAAAACCTAACCCGTCAAAATGACCGCGTTCATTGACCGCTCGCAGGCGATCGCCGCGAAAACCTGCCTGTTTTCCCAAGAAAATCGCGACGCCGCCTTTGGAACAGTCATTGCCAATGCGCACGCGTGGCAGAAGCCCCGTCTGCCCCTCGCCTTAACCCCGATGTCACGAAGTCGCCTAAATCAAATCTACATCTGGTCCGTCGTCGCGGTGGGCACAGGTGTGTTGTTGTTTTCCCTGCGCCACTTTCCCATCACGCAAATAGACATTCGCTTCCTGGTGCTGGCGCTTGCGACCGTGCTGGTGGGCCCGCGACTGAGCATTCAGATCCCCCGCATCAAAGCCCATATCTCGGTTTCCGACACCTTTATCTTCCTGACTCTGCTTCTTTTTGGCGGAGAAGCCGCCATCATTCTGGCTACGGCTGAAGCGCTTTGCTCCTCGGTCCGCATCAGCAAGCAGATGCGCACTCATTTTTTCAACGCCGCTGCGACCGCCTGTTCCACGTTTCTCACGGTGTGGTCGTTGCGCATCCTCTTCGGCGAAACCGTAACCTGGCATGACGCGTACTCGACCAATCACCTCGCGGCAATCTCGGCCATGGCGATCGTGCAGTATCTCGGCAACTCGTGTCTGGTGGCCGTAAGCGCCGCGTTCAAGTCCGAGACCTCAATCTGGTTCACCTGGCGCAAGAACTTTCTCTGGACGTCGATTACTTACTTTGCCGGTGCATCGGCGGCCGCCATCGTCGCCCGTTTCATCGGCAACGTCGGTTTCTTTGCTTTCATGTCGACGATTCCAATCATCGCGATCGTCTACTTTACCTACTGGACATACATGAAGAACGTGGACGTGGCGGCGGCCCAGGCCGAACAGGCGCGTCATCACGTCGAAGAGCTCAATCGCCATATCGCCGAACAAGAACGTATTAGTAAGGCGCTGCGCGAAACCGAAGAGCATTTTCGGAACGCGTTTGACTATGCGGCAATCGGAATGGCGCTCGTGTCTCCGCAAGGCGCGTGGCTGCGCGTCAATCGCTCGCTGTGCGACCTGGTCGGCTATTCGGAAAGCGAGCTGCTGGAATCAAGTTTTCAAACTGTGACGCACACTGAAGACGTCGACAACGATCTCGCCAATCTCTACCGGCTGATGCAGGGCGCCACACTCACCTGCCAGGTCGAAAAGCGCTATGTGCACAAGTCGGGGCAAATCGTTTGGGCGCTGAACAATGTTTCCCTGGTGCGTGACGCCGACAATCTGCCGGTGCACTTCATTTTTCAGATTCAGGACATTACTGAGCGCAAACGCGCTGAGGCGGCCCTGCAAAGTCTCTCGCTCGTCGACGAACTGACCGGTCTTTACAACCGTCGTGGCTTCCTGGCAGTTACTGAGCAGCACCTGGCGGCGATTCGTCGCAATCAAAAGGTGCCGGTCATTCTGTACGCCGATCTCGATGGATTGAAGCGCATCAACGATTCAATGGGCCACCCCGAAGGAGATCGCGCGCTGATGAAGACCGCCGAGATTCTCAAGGACACTTTCCGCACCTCAGACATCATTGCGCGTCTGGGCGGCGACGAATTTGTGGTGCTGGCGGGAATCGGAAAAGACGAGAGCTCGGACTCGCTGACCGCCCGGTTGCAGGAAAAATTCCTGGCCCACAACAGTCAGAACAACCGGCCTTACGATCTTTCGATCAGCGTCGGCGTGGTTCACTTCGATGCGGACGAATCTTCGATCGAAGAAGTGACCGCCCGCGCCGACCGTATCATGTACGAGGACAAGCGCCGCAAGCATTCGCGCGCAGTCTTCCCGGTCGAGGTCGCGAAACCTCGCATCGAGGCCGTCGCTTGATTTGTCAGGGGATTTTATCCGCGGCGGATAAATTTCGCGGCCAGCCATCCCGCCGGAATCAATATTGCCAGATGAATCCAGTCATAGCCGCCGGTCGTGTTGCCTCCGAAGTGATTGCTAAGCATAAGGAACACGACGGGCACGGCCATGAAGGTGTTTTGCTTTGATCGCAGCTTGGCCTGGGCGGCGAGTCTTTCGTCGGGCTTTTGTCCGGCTTTGATCGCCTCAATCATCTTCTTTTGCGCCGGAAGAATTCGCATCCACACGTTCGCGGCCATGATGGTGCCGAACATCGCGCCCATGTGTATGTAAGCGGCGCGGCCGCTGAAGACGCGCGTCAGGCCATAACTTGCGGCCACGATTAACAGATAAGCAATTACCGCAAACAGAATCTCATTTCGTCCCAGCGGCGAGATCATCAGCAGATCGTAAATCAGCCAGCCCACCACCAGCACGCCGATGCCGATGCCCACCGCGGCGCCGAGACCAATATCGGCCACGTCGCGATCGATAAGCGCGCCACCGCCGAGGTAGTAGACAATGACGAGCAGCGCAAAGCCGCTCAGCCAGGTCGTGCCCGCTTCCCATTTGAACCAGTGCAGCTTGCGGGAAAGTTCATCCGGCACCTTGCGCTTTTCGACCAGGTAAAAACCGCCGCTGTGCACCATCCAAATCTGCGCCGAGTTACCGGTGTTGGCCAGCGCTTTCTCTTCTTCGGTCAAACGCGCATCGAGCCAGGTGAAGTAGTAGGTCGTGCCCACCCACATGATGCCGGCGAACACATGCACCCAGCGCGCAATGAAGTTGAGCCATTCGCTGATGATTGGATTGATGTTCATATTTGGAGTGCGCCGGCAGAGCAAAGCGGCGACGGCGCTTTTCCTTCAAACTTGCAAGAGATCCAAAGCGGTGTCGCGCTGCGCTTGCCACCGCACTCCATAAATTTCAGCTCCCGCGATAGGTCGAATAGCCGAACGGGCTGATCAGGAGCGGCACATGGTAATGCTCAGCGCCGCCCTCAATCAAAAAATTTACCGCGACTTCGGGATAGAAGCTGGGCTGGTTCAGTGCCTGAAAATACTGATCGACGGAAAAGATCAGCCGGTAGGTGCCGGCGCGCAATTGCGGTTCGCTCATCATAAACGCCTTTACCCGGCCATCATCATCGGTCACAGCTTCAGACAGACGCGACCAACCTTCACCTGCGTTCAAAATCTCCAGGCTGACTCTAACGCCGCCGGCCGGCCGCCCCCTTGATGTATCGAGAATGTGAGTCGAGATTGTGCTCATTGAGTCTCTGCTTAATGAATTATCTTCTCCGCCTGTCGGTACAACTCGTCCGCTTCCTGTCGCAACTGCTCAATTCTTTTTTGCGCTTCCGCCCTCCGCGTGCTGATCACTTCACGAGGCTCGTTTCCCATTAACGCTTCAGCCTGTGCCCGCATGACATCCAACATATCCGCGTACTTGAGATTGTGCTGGGCGACGAGCTCAAGATAACGCTGGTATTTCTTTTCCAGCTTCGCAGGTTTAGTTTGCGACGCCCGTTCGGCAATCGATCGCGAAACTGCGGCCGCCTGTCTCAGCAGCTCGGCCTCTTCCTGCGCAATCCTGTTTATTTCCAATCGATCGCGCTCGAGGTCCTTGCCATTCAGCGCGATTTCCCGGGCATTAACCTCAGTGATCAGCGCATTGATCTTCGTCTTGAGCCCGTTGATCTCTTCGAGGAACTTATTGAAATCGGCAATGGCAGCATCCGGACCTTTGCTGACGACGGTTTCGTCATAAGGCTGAAACCGCGGCTCAGTAGTCAGCGCAAATTGTTTGAGAAACTGCCAGGCAGCCTCGTTGATCTTCGGGGCCAGGTCATAGTACCAGTGATCGTGGCCCGTCATCTCAGTCACTTCAACTGTTGAGCCACGCGCCATGAGGGCATCCCGCGTGGTGCGCACTGACTTTATCGAAAAGTACTGATCTCTGGTGCCCACCCAAATTCCCAGCGGAATATTTCGTCGCGATCGATCGAGGTATTTGAATTCCTCTTTCTCGCGCAAGGATCCGGCATGAATAGCCGTCGCCGCAAAGTATTCGGATTCCATCAACGACAGCAGAATCGCATAGACCGCTCCTCCCGAATGACCGAAGAGATAGAGCCGGCGCTGGTCTATCGCGTATTTCGCCTTAAGGGTTTCCACAAGATCGCGGACCACTTCGGGTCCATCGGTGGTCGTGCTCCAGGTGGATGCATCGGCCGAGTTCAGACCGGCCAGCAAAATCGTTTCTTTATTGGCAAGGTCTTTCCATTTGTCGACGAGCGACAGGCCATCGCGTCCCGAACCGTGAAACAGCACCAGCAACGGCGCCGGCTCAGACGTCTTTAGATTGTCCGGCACAAAGAGATAATAAGTGCGCTTCTTGTTGCGGGAAACAAACGTCTCTTTCTGGACTTTTAAAGAAGCAATTCCCGCAGCCGGCAAGAGGAGGAGCAGAATAAACGCCCCTAACCATTTCGCCTTGATTCCGATCAGGTTGCGTCCCACAACAATCACGCACCAGAAGTTTGCAGAAGTTTTTCTAACCTTAGCCGGGTAATCTTCTTTTGCTCTTCAGCCGCAATGCGCAATTCAGCCGGCGCGTCATTAGCAAGCCGCCGGTTCAGCATGGCCAACATTTCTTCCGCCGTCTTGCCGCTGGCGCAAACAATAAAGATAAAACCAAAGCGCTGTTCGTACTCACGATTTCCCCGCGCCAGGTCGGACATCACATCGGCCCCGGCCTCGGCTGTCTTCGCTTGTTCCTGTGCAGACCAGTTTTGCGCGGTCTGTGACTGAGCAGTCGCCGCTTTCCTTTCGCCGATCTTAGGATGAGCCCGAAAAGCTTCGAGCCAATCCTGGTCACTCAACAAACTAAAGAGGGCGTCGGCTTTATCAAACAGCGCCGGGGCATCCGGAAAAGGTCGCGCATCGACCATTCCTTGTGCCCACTTGCTCGACCCGCAGCACTTCAGGAACTCAGCCTCGGCGTCGTCCGAAGACAACGAGTTGATTTTGTTGAGCGAGCTAACCAAAGGTCACTCAGCGGCAATCTGTGTCAGAAGTCCGAGAGGGCATCATTCACAAAGTAGCCCTTGCTGACGCGCGGGCTTCAGACACTCTCATTCAATCGTCCCGTACACGCGCAGCCGGCTCACCCCGCCGTCGGGAAAAATATTGAAGCGGACATGTGAAGCCAGGCCCGCGTCCATGACCTCGTCAAAATAGTGACGCGTATGGGCCTGTAGTTTGGTCCGGGCCAGCACGGGCTTCCAGGCAAACGAACGATCCTGCAAAGTCTCGAGCGGCACATCCACGGCATGACAACTCTCGAGCGTACAGCTTTCCGGAAAATTGCCCTTGAAGTAAGAAGTATCAATTTCCAGGCGTCGAATATGGCCGGGCGTGCCCAACCTGATGATGGTCCAGTCGTGGCCGGGCCCGCGACGTCTCTTTGTTTCCCAGCCATCGCTCATGTTTACTGCGCGACCGGGCATGATCAGATTGTGACGGTGGCCAAAGAACATGTCGCTGCATGAAAGCACCATGCCGCCGTTTTCGACCGCCGCGAGATCGATATCGCCGCCGATTTGCTTCAGGCGATTCCACTGCGGCACTACCTCGCCGTAGACGCGCAGGCGCGCCACGCCACCATCGGGAAAGATTTTGAAGCGAAGATGAGTCCAGCGTTCGCCGTTGGTAATCTCGAATGGATTCTGCGAGTCGCCTTTGAGGTTCGCTTTCGGCAGAATTTCAGTCCACGGTTGCGCCTCGTCAATCAATTGCTCAGTGGTTGGCAGTCCATCGACGGCGCAGGCTTCGATCGAACATTGTTCGGGATAGTTGCCCTTGAAATGACTGGTGTCGACAACCACCCCGCGGATTATTCCGGACAAACCAAGCCGCACGATGCACCAATCAAAACCGGGGGTGCGGCGACGGCGCGATTCCCAACCATCCATCCACTTGCCGAGATCTGTGTATTTGCCTTCGATGAAGACCGGGGCCGAGGCTTTGAGCAGGTTTTCTTTGGGCGCAAAGAAATCGTCGTTGGCATATAAGACCGCCCCGCCTAAACGTTCAGCTGCCAGATCGATGAGTTCGGTAAAGTCCATGAGATCTTCACGTCCCTTTGCGCCTTGGCGCCTTGGCGAGAAATCAAGCTCGCGCAAAGTCGCAAAGACGCAAAGAAATCAAGAATGCTCTCGTAAAAGTAATGATCCCTTCGGCCCAAAAAACTTGGCGCCATCATAAACCATCTGCCCGCGAAGAAAAGTTTTTTCTACCACACCATGCAACTCCTCGCCGGCATACGGAGTGAGCTTGTGCCGATGATGAATCATATCGGCGCCAACACGAAACGCTGCTTCCGGATTCCAGATGATGATGTCGGCATCGGCGCCTGCCTTTAACGAGCCCTTCACGGCTAACCCCACCTGGCGCGCCGGCGCGGCGCACAGCCATTCGACCAAATGCATCAACCCAAATCCACGCGCCCTGGCTTCAGTCCAAATAATCGGCAGTCGCAGCTGCAAAGAAGAGATGCCTCCCCAGGCATTCATAAAGTCACCCTGTTCGCGCAACTTCATCTCTGGTGGACACGGCGAGTGGTCAGACATCACCATGTCGATCGTCCCATCGCCAAGCGCGGCCCAGAGTTGCTCGCGGTTCTCACCTTCACGGATGGGCGGGCAACATTTGAATTCCGTCGCTCCGTCCGGAATTTCTTCGGCGGCAAAGTGGAGATAGTGCGGACAGGTCTCGACAGTGATTGGCAGGCCCGAAGACTTGGCTGCACGCAAAGCCGGCAGCGCGTCGGCTGACGAGTGGTGAACGATGTGAATGCGGCAGCCCGTCTCGCGGCTGAGCCTGATCATTAGATCGACAGCTTCATTTTCAGCCGCGCGGGGTCGCGACTGAAGAAATGTTTCGTAAGTTCGGCTGCCGTCCGTCGGGGTGTGACAACGTGCCGCCTCAACCGGCCCGGGCGTTTCGGCGTGAACGATTAGCGTTGCTCCCAGCCGCGCGAGTTCGGGCATTGCTTCGCGCAAGTCGCTTTCGGTGACATTGGGAAATTCATCGACTCCGGAATGAATCAGGAAACATTTGAAGCCGACCACACCCGCTTCCCACAAGCGGGAAAGTTCGCCGTGGTTACCCGGCACGACCCCTCCCCAAAAACCCGTGTCAACGGACAGTTGGCCGTGGGCCGCTTTCAGCTTCGCGTGGAATCCTTCCAAAGTCGTCGTTGCCGGGATCGAATTCAGCGGCATGTCGACGATGGTGGTTACGCCGCCGGCGGCGGCCGCTCGCGTCGCGGTGGCGAAGCCTTCCCAATCGGTGCGGCCCGGCTCGTTGACATGCACGTGCGTATCAACCAGTCCCGGCATGATGACCGATGGTTCGTCAGCTTCGACCAGATCGGCGCCGGCGGGCACGTCTTCGAAAATCGAAATCGAAGAAATGTATCCGCGGCTGAGATGCAGGGACGCCGGGCCGATTCCATGTTCGGTTACAACCCGGCGCCCGCGGATGACGAGATCGACAGGATGCATTTAAGCAGTCCAGCTTCCCGGCGGAGGTGGCGGCGGAGGTGTTGCGAACCCCGGCGTTGTTTCAGGAAAGACGCGGCGATACGCAACCGCGGTAGCGGCCAGGGAAACGGGCATAATGAAGAACACGCCGACGTAACAGGCCAGCACTCCGAGAATTCCCAGACCCGCATTCAACAACAGCAACAGTAGAATTCCACCAAAGTTCGCTTTGCCGGCTTTGATACTAAGTTTTACCGCATCAACGCCTGATAGATTTCGGTCGGCGACCAGCGGAAACGAAAACAGGAAAAAGATGTTCGTCAGAATCCCGACGGCGATGATGATCACCAGGAAGACCAACTCAAATCCGAGAAACGTAAATATGAAGGTCTGCGCCTCACCCGGGTCCATCCGATCACCGCGCGGCATGCTGGTCATCAGGAAGATGAACCAGATGATGTACATCGGAACCATGACGATGACTATTGGGATCACCTGAATCAAGGCGGCAATCAGGCCCTGGGCAAAATAGTCGAAGCCTTTGAACAGCGTACCGAACTCAACCGGCTCGCCACGCATTTTGCGGAACAGGCACAAATAGATCCCCACCATCATCGGTCCGAGGAGGACGATGGGAACCACACCGCCAAGCAACATTCCCACGACAGCAATGCCAAGGAAGAGCCAGTATTGATCCTTTATCAGGGCCCAGGCTTCCTTAAAACATTCAACCGGGGCAATTACTCCGGTGTGAAATTCCGAGAGATTGGGATTCATTGGTTTCTGCCTCCGTCAGCTGTGGCGGACATTTATCACGGCTGGCTCCGGCCCTGCAACAGTTCATCGTCAGGGAGTGGCGGGCACTGACCGCGCAACAATTCTGAGCCACCCCGGATTGCTAATCACCGTCTTCAGCTGCTCCTGGATCGCTTCCGCATACATCACCGCTCCTTTGCGATTCGGATGCGCGATAGCCGAAAGGCGGCAGGTCATCAGGCGATCCTTCCGTGCTCGTTTCTGCTCGTCGGATTCACCTTTTACGCGCTTGAAGAAATCCTCGCACACCGACGACCGTTGATTGCGCACTTCGTCATTTGCATGAAGATTCACGCCGCCCAACGTTAAAACGGCCAAAAGTTTTCTGGGCATCGTTGCGTCAAAGCCCCACAGGTGCGAGTCGCGCGCCGCAAACGCGTGCTCGGGCAGGAAAGGAATTTTGGCGAAGAGCAGTCGCTGTCGCGAACCCCTCGCCTCTAAAGACACGTTTACCCGCGCCACCGCATCCATCAGCCAATGGTTTGACGCTGCGTACCAGGCTTCAGAAACGAGGGCAAGCTGATCGAGAAGTTCTTTCTCCTTCAGTCGCGTACCTGTGGTCGGCGCGTAAAAAACCTTAGCCAACTTTCTCATGAAAAGATCGTGCGGCGTCTTGTCCGAAACTACGGGGTAGTATCCGGTCACGACGATATGTGCATTGGGGAAAGATGAAGCAATTCTTTCGAGCAGTGCTTCGACCGGAGCGCCGCACTTTTCCTGGGCCAATGCTTTGATCCCCTCGGGTGTGTTTGCTGCATTCATGAGCCGCCGCGCATTGACGTCGTTGATGCAGCCGTCCACTAATATCAGATCAACCTGCGACGGATCCTCGATCGCTCGCAGCGCATCATCGATTTGATCGTGCAGTGTGGGCCATGCGCTGCTAATCTCTCCATAAAGTGTCAGGGATCCCGGAGGAGTAGTGCCTTCGTTTCCGATTACTGCGCCCGCATGAGCTTCGACCCTTTCGCGCACGCGCACACCGGCGGATTTCTGCAGCCACGTTTTTATCAGATTCCAGGATTTGTGATCGTCTTTGAGACCCTGGCCCCAAAGAATTGAATCGCCCAGCACAAGCATATTCAGTTCGGGCGGGTTGGTTGAGCGATCGACCGCCGGCGGAGTGGTTTGCGCCAGGGCCGTAAGCGCACAAAGCAGAACAACCGCTGCCAGCACAACGGGCGAGGGTTTACCGGCATAGGCAGGGGACTTCATGCAGCAAGAGTTTCAGGATTCTAGCGCAACGAACTTCGGTACTGCCAATCAGGTCTGCTCACCGGCCGAGCTGAGAGATAAAGTCTTCGAGCAGATTTAGAGAAACCTTGAGACGGTAGTCTTTGGTCGAGCGTATGTCACCGATCGGGGAGATCTCACTTGCGAGCGTGTCTTTGGCCTCGGCAATTGTTGCTTCATTAATCGCTTTTCCCACCAGCGCGGCTTCGGTCTTAACACACCGAATGGGAATTGGCGCGACACTGCCCATCGCGATGCGCACGTGGGTGATATCTGCGGCCGCGACGGCCGTGGCGGCAAAACAGATCTTGGAAATAGCCTGGGCTTTGCGGGTTCCGACTTTTCGATAGTAGTGAATCAACTTCTGAAAATGGCGTGGCAGCCGAATCGTGCGCAACAACTCGCCGGGCCTGATGTCCATCTGTTTATAGCCCTGATGGAACGTCGCATACGGAACCTTTCGCTCGCCGGCCCTGGATACCAATTCGAGCTCCGCATCATAAGCCAGCAACGCCGGAGGCGAGTCTGCGGCCGGAGAGGCGTTCACAATGTTCCCGCCCAGTGTGCCGCGATTCTGAATTGCCAGCCCTCCGGTTTCGCTTGCCGCTTGGCAAAGCATGGGAAATTCTTCGCGCAGCGTCCGATGATTCTGAACCTGGGTGTAGGTGGTCAGCGCCCCTAATGTAATTTCATTTGCTGTCACATCTATCCCCCGCAGTTCCGGCAGGTTCCAGATGTTGACGTAATTCTGGTGAGTCAACTTACCGGCTTCGAGAAGGACCATGAGATCCGTGCCGCCGGCAAAGGGCTTCCACGTTCCGTTGTCCGACGCGAGGACATCGAGTGCTTCGCCAAGCGACGCCGGTGAAATCAGCTGATAGGAAGGAACGTAGGCTCTCATCGAACTGTTTTGCCGCAGATTACACAGATTACGCCGATTAGATTAATCATTGCATTGTCTTCCATCTGTGAAATCTGTGTAATCCTGTGTAATCCGTGGATTACTTTCCAATCGCCCGCACCACCGATTCGAAGATCTTCATGTAGCCCGTGCAGCGACAAAGATTCCCGGCCAGGCCGTTGCGAATTTCTGCTTCAGTGGGATTCGGCGTCTTTTCGAGCAAGTCGACGGCGGCCATTACCATCCCGGGCGTGCAAATGCCGCACTGTGCTCCGCCGCATTCAATAAAAGCCTGCTGCACGGCGTGCAACTGGTTCTCGCTGACGGCGACGCCCTCGATTGTTTTAATCGAAGCGCCTTCGGCTTGCGCCACCGGCACCAGACAACTATTGACGATGCGGCCGTCAATCATCACCGAGCACGCGCCACACTCGCCTTCACCACATCCTTCTTTTGTCCCAGTCAGGCGCAGTTGCTCGCGCAGAACATTGAGCAGGCGCTCCATGGGATAAGCATGAAGCTTTAGCTGCTGGTCGTTGACGGTGCAGTTGATTTCGATCTTGTCTGACAAGAGAATCTTCCTTGCTTTCCCGTTGAGCGCTATGGCTTGACGTCCCTCGGCTCAAACGCAACCTCACCGCTCGAGAGATAATAAATGCCCCACATGACCTGGACGCCCGGCTGACGCAACACTCGTCTTCTCAGAATTTGAGTATGCATGAGTCTCGCATTCGCGAGCGAGACTCTGTCCAGGTTCCTTTTGTTAGTTGAAGTGATCCGGCGGCCGCCGTTGTAACGGTCACTGACGTCGGTGATGGCCGGCTCGATCTTATCCAATAGGACCGGCAGGAAAGTTCCCGTAGCGTTGTCCACCGCTCCTTTGACTGCGCCGCAGTCCGTATGTCCGAGCACGACGACCAACTTAACGCCTACGTGGACCAGAGCATATTCGAGCGAGGCCAATTGGTCCGTATCCAAAACCGGACCGGCCACGCGAATCACAAAAACCTCGCCGAGCCCTCGATCAAAAACAAGCTCGGGCGGCACTCGGGAATCCATACAAGAGATTACAACTGCCATCGGTCGTTGAGATGTCGCAGTTGCCTTTCGCTCAGAGTCCCAATCTCGCTTCCGCATTATGTTCCGCCAACGCTCGTTTCCACATTTGAGCGCTTGCAGAGCCGAGTTCGCATCACTAACCACTGGTTCGACCGCGGGACAGGGGTCTTCCGTTCTTTTCGCCTGAGAGTTGTCAGGCTGTGAATTGACCGTCCGCGGTACTGCGGACACACCGAGCGAACTTAGCGCGAGCGTCAGCGCGATGAAGACGACCAAAGCTCTTAGTGCGTTATGCTTCATGGGGACAAACTCCTTTCCGAGTCATGGGAGATGGCTGAGTTCCTCCATCATCGCTTCCGGCATCAAGGGTACGCGATTGAAACTCACGCCGGTGGCGTGCTCGATCGCATTCAGGATCGCAGGCGCCGGCCCGTCCATCGGTAATTCCCCGATGCCTTTCGCGCCGCCTGGACCAAACGCGTATGGATTTTCTTCAAAGTAAACCCGGATCGGCGGGATGTCGGCCGCGGTCGGCATGATGTAGTTGGTCATCTGACCGTTGGCCATGCGCCCGTTTTGCCAAACCACATTTTCGTACAGCGTCATCCCGATTGCCTGGGCCACGCCGCCTTCGATTTGCCCGGCCGCCAGCACCGGATTGAGTACCCGCCCGACTTCCTGCACGGCGACAAAATCATTGACATGCGCCTCATAGGTCAAAGGGTCGTACGAAACTTCGGCAACATAGATCGCCCACGCGAAGGCGCCGTAAGCGTCTCCCTGATATTTCTCATCATCCCAAAAAATGTTCGGCGGCGGTTGATACTGACTAAAGGACTTCAGCGCGCCAAACTTCGCGATGTAATCATTGCAGGCTTTCTGAAACTCAGCCTGCGTGAATTGATCCTTTAAGAAACCACTCCCAGCAAGCGTCTGTTTCAATCCGAGCACGGCCGACTCGACCAGCTTGCCGACGATCATTGACGTGCGCGATGCGACAGTTGGGCCGCTGTTGGGAACTTGCGCGGTATCAGGCTGAACAACCTCGACTAGATCATAATCAAGCCCGAGAGTCTCAGCCGCAATTTGAGAAAAGACGGTGTTCGTTCCCTGGCCAATTTCCGTACTGGCGGCGAGAACTTTTACCCGGCCCTCAGCCGTAGCTTCCGCGCCGACAACTGACTGTAAATAGACCTCGCCCGAGCCGGTAAAACCTGCGCCGTGCATGAACGCAGCAAAGCCAATGCCTTTTTGAATTCGCGAAGTCGGATTTTCTTTGGCGAACTTGTCGGTCTTCGCGTGATAGTCAGTGAGTTCGAAAGCGCGATTCAGCAAACCGTCGAGATCCACCTTCTCGCGAATCGTCTGACTGGTGGCCGTGGTTTCTCCCTCTTTAATAAAATTGCGACGCCGAAACTCTTCGGGTGTCAGACCGATTTCTTTCGCCACTTTGTCGAGATGCCGCTCAAGCGCAAAGATGCTCTGTGGCGCGCCAAATCCTCTGAACGCACCGTGCGGAGGCACGTTGGTCGCGACGGCTTTGCTCTTAATGCGCACATTTGGACAGTAGTAAGGGCCGGCCGCGTGAATCGTGCCGCGTGAGAGCACGACGGGCGAGAGAGTGCAGTACGCGCCGCCGTCAACTACGAAATCAATTTCCTGCGCGAGCAGTTTTCCGTCTTTCGTAACTGCGGTTTTGTGGCGCGTGCGCGATGGGTGCCGCTTCGTAGTCGCGACCATGTCTTCCGCGCGATCGTAGATCATCTTCACGGGCTTCCCAGACTTCCAGGCCAACAGTCCCGCGTGTCCGCAGATCAACGAAGGATATTCCTCTTTGCCGCCAAATCCGCCGCCCGTCTCAGTCTGAATCACGCGAATCTTTTCTTCCGGCAAACCAAACAACTTGATGAGCGCTTTGTGCACGTAATAAGGGCACTGCATCGAGCCCCATACGGTTACACCATCTTCTTTATTCACTACGGCAATCGCGCCGTTGTTTTCGACATAGAGCTGCTCTTGCGCTCCGGTTTCGTACTCGCCTTCGATAATGAAATCCGCCTGCGCCCAGGCTTCGTCAACATTGCCCTTATCGACCAGGAATTTTTTGAAGACATTGTCTTCGCCCCAGATGATCGCTTTTTGCGCGAGCGAATCCGTCAGAGAGAAGATCGGCGGCAGCTCTTCATATTCAATGCGAACATGGCGGCGGGCTTCTTCGAGCAGGTACTTGTCGTGATGAGCAAGAAGGACAATGGGCTCTTCAGCATGGTTCACAACTTCGTCAGCGAGATAAGGCTGGTCGTTGAGAATCAGGGCGACGTAGTTTTCGCCAGGTATGTCTTTGGCCGTGACGATGGTGAACTCGTCCCAGGGGATTTCGCCTTCGAACGCGATGCTTTTGATCCGCCCGCGCGGCACTGAGCTACGCACCGTCACGCCGTGCAGCATGCCGTCAAATTTCAAGTCATCGACGTACAGCGCCTGGCCGGTTACTTTCCGGCGCCCTTCTTTGCGGGGGATCGATTTACCAACCAGGGTCATGTGGCTCCTGTGATTGATCGCTAGGACAGTTTACGAATAATCTCCCCCAATAACACGTCGAGATCGTTTGAGAAGTTTACTTGCGTTCTATTCGGCACAACTTCTCGTTTGCGAATCTGTTGATGCAAGAGCGAGTCCGCAATACTTCGCGAGGAAGTTTCCAGACGTAGCAGCGAGGACTTGTTAGATTTTCCGCCAATGTTGTTCGCGACCTCTGCAAACGTTCGAGCGCCAAAGATCGGCGGAACGTGATCGATGACAGCGCGAACAAGTGCTGCGCTGGCGCAGAAAGCGCCGGCAGCGGAACACTTATTCAGTTCCTCACAAAGCCGAATCAACCGTTGAAGATCAAAATTTGGCGATCTCACCTGTCGAAGCCGTGCGATTCTCGATTTATCGACATAAAACATCTCAAGCTTCTCTGGTTTTGTTGAAGTTATTTTCTCTTCTTCTAACAGGAGATGATCCTCTCTTAATCCTGCGATAATAGTTTCGCGTACTTCCCCATGAATCGTTTTGAAGTACTCGAACTTTGCGCTAGCTTCGGCTTTACGCTTCTTGAGCGGGACTTTAACCTTCTCTTCCTCTTCAGCGTCGTCGTCCCAAAGTCTTATGTCGGAGTACAAGAATTCATCTGGCCCAAGTTCAAGTGCTGAGGCGTCTTCCATAACCAACTCCGTTAGCCTGGTAGTCAATCGCCGAAGCCTAACGGAACCAAGATCTCGTGTTTCTCGATCCCAGTCCCAAGAGTGACGTGGCCTCTTCCCCAGCCGCAGATCAAAATGTTCAATGCCAAAGCCTTCTCTTACTTGTCGGTAACTAAAATGATCCCGGTGAGCAGCTTCGTAAGAATTGAGATGGATACATACAGCGTCATGCAAGGCTTTGAATGACTGCGGAATTTGAAGCTTCTCGGGCATAGGTTTCCTATATCTTGGTGTCACTTGTAAACGCGTCAGCCTCGTCACAAATGGATCATTTCAAGGCGCATTAAAGAGCATCTGGCGGGTACTCACGACGGATTGGCGTACTTCAACTGGCCGGAAATATCGAGGATCTCGATGCCAACGAGCGTGTCATCCTCGTAGTCATAGACGACTGAGTCATCCAACTGGGGTTCACTATGAGTCGGACGGGCGTGCTTCTTGAGGCGAATATAAAGGGTATCGACATCGTCCTGATAATCAAGCTCCAGCGGAACATCCGGCAGCTTGACGCGCGCAGCCGCTAATGCCAGCAGTTCTTCAATGCTGGGCGGTTGGATTACCTGGTCTTTAAATTGTCTCTGCGCCATATTATCTTCGATCTATTCAACTGTCTTTCAATGCGCGCCGTTACTATGAAGCCATCCGTTTTCCCAAGTTCCCGATAGACCACATTCAGATAGGAGCGCGCCCCCAGATGCACCGCCGCGATCAGCGTTCCTTTATAGCCACGCAAAATATACTCCGGGTCCTGAACCGCTTCAAGAACAGTCTCAAGAAGTGAGCCTAGCTCAGGATGCGAATCAAGAATATGTTCCCAACGCTCATCAGTAAGGCGAACGGGAACTCCATTGACTGAGTCAGCAATGCCCAGAATCATGTTCCAGCTTAATACCGAACGATGGAATGAATTTGGGGGAGAGTAGGACTTTCGCTGCCTTGCAGCAAGTAAGGATTGTTGCTAGAGCGCCTGGCCGGTTACTTTCCGGCGGCCTTCTTTGCGAGGGATCGATTTGCCAACAAGGGTCATTGATTCGATCTGAATCCACAGATTACGCAGATTTCACAGATTAGAAAAATACTTTTTCTACTAATTCTTTCTGCGTAATCTGTGGATTCTTTACTTCTGCCCACCCGCCCCACGCATCACCGATCCCACCGCGCGCAGGACCAGCGAGCGGGGCACAAGCCGTTCAGTCTCAGTCGCGAAGAAGTTGGTCCAGCCTGAGATCACGTGACTCTTGCCGCGAGCGAGCGCGCGCAATGCCGTGTCGACCACCTGGTCGGGTGTTTGCGATACGCGGGCGGGCGGTTTCTGCTTCATCTGCGAAGCCTCGAAAAAGTTTGTCTCAGTCACGCCCGGACATAACGCCATCACCTGGATTCCAAAGGAGCGATTCTCTTCCCAAAGCGCTTCGGAAAAAGAGAGCACAAACGCTTTCGTAGCCGCGTAAGTGGTCATGAAAGGCACCGCCTGAAATCCGGCCGTCGAAGCCACGTTGATGATTTTGCCGGCGCGCCGCTCGCGCATGGGGCGAAGAAATCGATGCGTCATCTCGACCAGCGAACGCACATTCAAATCGATCATGTTCAGCTCGCGCTCTAGATCTAGAGTCGCAAAATCACCCATCGAACCGAAACCGGCATTGTTGATAAGAAAATCGACCTCGAGGTCGCGCTTTACTGCTTCTTCAAACAGCCGGGCCGGGGATTCGGGCCGCGACAGATCGATCGCGAAGTACTGCGCGTGAATACTTTTGGCGCGCCCGAGTTCGCTGCACAGATTTATCAGCTTGTCTTCCGAACGCGCGACGAGCAATAGGTTGTGACCACGCTCGGCGAGCTTGCGCGCAAACGCTTCTCCAATTCCCGATGACGCACCGGTGATGAGAGTCGTGTTCATTGAAGGGTCAGCAAACCGAGCTCAATAATGTCTTCGTTGCCGGCACGCAGCCGATCAAGCGTCGCGCCCGACGGCGCTTTGTCCAGATTGATGCGCGCCACCGCCGCCTCAGCGCCTTCGAAGATAATGTTCTCCATTTCCTGCACGTTGATCTGTTCGGCCTTGATCGCCTCCAGCACCTGCGCGAGAACGCCGGGCCGATCGCGATGACGCACCACCAGACGATGCGTCGCCGGAGTGCGTTGGGCCAGATTAACTACGTTCGGCACCTGGCCGGTTTCTTTGAACGATTGGATGATGCGCACGGTTTCGGCGGCAATTGCCTCCTGCGCCTGATCGGTTGAGGCGCCGATGTGATGCGTGCCGTAAACGCTTTCTTCTTTCGCAATTGGATCGGTGAATTCGGCGACGGCGGAAGTCGGCTCGATGGCAAACACGTCGAGCCCGGCGCGAATTCCTTTTGTCTTAATGGCTTCGACGAGCGCGTTTTGGTCCACCACTTCGCCGCGCGCGGTGTTAATGAAATAGGCGCCGTCTTTCATCACTTTGAAAAGATCCGGCCCGACCAGCGAGCGCGTGTCAGGCTTCAGAGCCACGTGCACGCTGACGATGTCGGCGGCTTGCGCAACCTCGAGCGGCGTTTCTTTTCTTTCCACGCCCAGCGCTTCAGCTTTTTCCGCCGTCAGGCTGCGACTCCAGGCGACGACATGCATGCCGAACGCGCGGGCCCGCGGAATCATCTCCTGTCCAATCTTTCCAACTCCAACTAATCCAAGAGTGCGCCCAAACAGCCCGCGCGCCTTCGAAAATTCTTTCTTGTTCCACTGGCCCGCGCGCAACGCGATCACGTTATCTGCCACGCGGCGGTCGAGAGCCAACATCAAAGCAAACGCCAGCTCGGCCACGGCGATTGAATTTTTTCCCGGACAGTTCGAAACGTAAATGCCACGGCGCGAAGCGGCCGCCACGTCGATGGTGTTATAACCCGCGCCCGCGCGCACGATCAGTTTCAAAGGCCCGGCGGCCAGCATCGGCTCAGTCACTTTCGTTCCGCGCACGACCAGCACGTCCGGTTTTTCTTTGGCAATTGCTTCGACCAGTGGCTCGTCTTTGAGGTCAGGCTGGAAAGAGATCTCACAGCCGAGCGCCTGCAAACCATCGCGGCCGGATTGTTCGAATTTGTCAGCGATTAAGATTTTCATTTCGGAATTTGGAATCTGGAATTTGGAATCTGTAATCTGGCCGCGATCATTCCTCCTTGAATAGGCTCATCAAATTCTCAGCCGGCGCCGGCTCGACTTCGACAAGCTGCAGATTCTCTTCAACATGTGGCACGCGGCTCATGCCGATCAATGCCGTAGTGATTCCGGGCGCCGAGCGCACAAATTGAATACCGGTTTGCGCGTCCGTGGCAAGCGACCCCATCGCCTGTCGAATTGCTTCCGGCAAACCACGCGCGATCTGGCCCTGCATAATCGAACCACTGGCCACCGCGGTAACCCCGAGCGCCTGCGCCGCTTCGAGCGGCGTCACATATTTTCCGGCGAGTTTCTGATTCTGAAACACCAGCGCTTCCGGCATCGCCAGGTTCAAAGGCAATTGAATAAAGCGAAAGTGATGCTCATTTCCAGCGAGCTCTCGGGCAAGCTCAACCATCGTCTCAAGCGAGTGGTGATCGCGCGCATCCGGATTTGAGCGAAAACCGCTCCACGTGGCTACACCATAGTTCTTTGTCTTTCCCTCAGCCACTGCCTTTTCGAGAAACTCGAACGCAGTGCGAAGCCGCTTCCAAAACTCCGCCTGCGGCACGGCTGACAGTTGCGACTCGGGATTGTGGACGTAATAGACGTCGACACAATCGAGATCCATGTTGCGCAACGACTGCTGCAATTGGTTTTCAAGATACTTCGGCGTCATGCAATGCGCGCCGCCGGCAATGTCGTCCCAGCCGGCAATGCCCGGCTTGATGAAGTTCTCTTCGACGTACTGCCGGACATCACGCGGCGGCGCGCTATCAAAAGGCAAGTACCCACCCTTGGTGCAAACCACGATCTCTTCTCGGGCGAAGCCGCGCGCGCGCAATTCGCTGAGGGCGGCGCTAATCGATCGTTCACTTCTCTGAAACCGGTAATTGGCCGCCGTGTCAACGACGTTCGCGCCAAGCTCGACTGCGCGCACCACCGCGTCGGCGTAACGCCGATCGGTTTCTTCGTCCGGCCGGCCGAGGTAGGTTCCAACGCCGATCGACGACCACGCAAGAGATTCCGCGCGCCGAAAATGACCGGCGGCGGCCTGCGCGAAACGACTACGATACTTTTCGGTGCCGTCCGGCGTGGCACAGCCGTTAAAGGGCATCGTTTTGCTGCTCCCGAATTGCTTGGCTTGAGTGACGACTATACGCGGCGCTGAACGGAGGCCGCAAGGCCACTTCGATCCGGTGAATCCGATGTGTTAGCTTCATCACTCACCGTGAGCGAATCGAACTACCAACGTGAAATAGAAGTTGCGACGGAACTCGCGCGCGCGGCGGGCGCCGTATTGCTCAGGCACTACAACAGTCCTTTCCTGGTCGAGCAGAAGATCAACGCGCTGCAGGAACTGGAAGAAGTGACCGCGGCCGATCGCGAAGCTAATGAACTCATCGTTGACAGGCTGAGAAAAGAATTTCCGGACGATGGCATTCTCGCTGAAGAATCCACTGACAACTCAGATCGGCTGGACAAGGATCGCGTGTGGCTGATTGATCCGATGGACGGGACAAAGAATTTTATCCAGCGCGACGGGGATTTCGCCGTGCAGATTGGACTGGCGGTCGCCGGCGTTGCCGTGGCCGGAGCGGTTTATCAACCGACTCGCGAACTCCTCTACCGCGCGGCGCGCGGCGGTGGCGCGTGGATGGAAGACGCAAGCCACGCCGTGTCGCCGCTGAAGGTTTCAGTGCGCACGCAACCGAACGAAATGGTCCTGGCCTCGAGCCGCTCGCATCGCAGTCCGCGCATGGAGCGCGTGGTCAACGCCATCGGCTTTAAAGAAGAAACGCGGCGCGGATCGGTGGGGGTGAAGGTCGGTTTGATTGCCGAACAGAAAGCCGATCTCTACCTGCATCTTTCTCCCAGCACCAAACAATGGGACACCTGTGCTCCCGAGGTTATTCTGACTGAGGCCGGCGGCCGGCTGACAGATCTATTTGGAAAACCGCTGCGCTACAACGCGGCCCGCATCGACAATCAAAATGGCGTGGTGGCTACGAACGGCGCTGCGCATGAAATAGTGATCGAGAATCTGGCGCCGCTGTTGAGAGAGTTCGGCAGAGAGCCGGTGTGACTACGTAAGCAAGCGAGTAACCGATTCAACAGCAAGGCCCGCAGGGCCGAGAAGCAATAGCCCCGACCGTTGGGTTGGAGTTAGGTTGGATTTATTTTACAAGGTCCGAAGGACCGA
>DATENS010000308.1:0-4878 GCA_035274925.1 Pyrinomonadaceae bacterium
TCATCAGGTTCAGCAACACCTGTTGAATTTGAACGAGGGTTCCCTGCACTCCAGGCACGTGGGGGTCGAGCTCAGTCGTGACAACACTTTCGCGATTCAACACGTCGGAGCTGACGAGCCGCACGGTATCTGAAATAATTGCATTGAGATTCAACAGCGTCTGCTCGCTAACTTCTTTGCGCACCAAACTTCGAATCCCGCGCATTACTTCTCCGGCACGCTGGCTGTCCGCGACCATGCTGTGGAGTAACTCTCGCAAGAGCTCCACGTCGATATTTCCACGTTCAAGGAAACGTCGCGCCGCCGAGGCATTATTTGCGATCGCCGTAAGAGGCTGATTTAATTCGTGCGCAAAGGAGGCAGTCATTTCGCCCATTAGGGCCACACGATTGCGATGCGCCATTTCCTCCCGCTGTACCTGAACCTGAAGCGCGGCCTGCTTTTGGGCACTGACATCAAGGGTTACCCCAATTGTCTCCAGAAGATTGCCGTGTTCATCGCGCAAACAGCGTCCTCGCATAATCACCCAACGCGTCTTGCCATACGGCAACAAAAGGCGGTGCTCGCTCTCGAACGCTCCATGCAGCGAGCAGGAACGATCGTAGTCCGCTTTGACCGCAGCGCGTTCGTCGGGGTGAACCCGTGAAAGAATCAAATCACAGGTCAAGGGCAGGTTCGAGTCGAAGCCATAAATCCTGCGTCCTTTATCGCTCATCCAGGCGTCGCCTTCCGGATACAAGACCCAGAAGGCAAGGTCGGCCGATTCAGCAGCCACACTAATTCGCGCATCGCGCTCCCGCAGAACTTCCTGCTGCCGTTGGCGATCAATCGCAATCCCGGCGACATGTGTAGCGATTTCCGTGAGTCGTGTTTCTTCAGGTTCCGGTCCACGTGTTTCCTCCCGATACATGGCGAACGAACCCAACACGTCGCCCTGAGAAGAAAAGATTGGGCTGGACCAGCAGGCGCGCAGTCCGCAAATCCTCGCGAAATCGCGATAATCGCTCCACAGCGGATCGGTCATGACGTCAGTCACAATCACCGGCTTGCGCATAAACATCGCAGTGCCGCAAGAACCGTTGCGCGGCCCGATGGGCGCGCCGTCCACCGCTTTCACATAAGCTTCAGGCAAATTCGGCGCTGCACCATGGCGCACATGTTTGCCGTCGCGACCCAGGAGAAGAATTGAACAGCGTAGTCCTTCTGCCTGGCCTTCCATCAGAAGAACAAGGCTGGTAAGGACCTCGGAAAGCGGTGCGTCCGTTGCGATCATTTCCAAAACCCGGCTTTGGCCGGCCCGAAAAAATTCTTCCTCTTTGATTTGAGTGATGTCGCGGCAAACTATGACTCCGCCTAACAGGTCACCGTCAGCGCCGCGCAGCGGGCGGCCAGTGATTTCCGTCCAGAGTCCGTGAGGCGCCTTTTCGTGCCGGACGAACATCTCAACATTGTCGACTTCCTCGCCACGAATCGAGCGTATCATCGGCAACTGATCGTGTGGAAACGGGGTCACCTTGTCCGGCAGATACAGTCCGTAATGCTCTGACCATTCGGCAGGCGGCATTTGCATTGCGCCTTTTCCGAACATGCGCTCTGCCGCCGGATTGAAGACGAGAAAGTTATTGTCCTTGTCGGCAACAATGACGGCATCGCCCATGTTCGACAAGATGGAGCGCAGGATTTCATTGGTACGAGAGAGCTCGGCGGTGCGGCGCGTTACTTTTTGCTCCAACTGGTCCCGGCTCTCGCGCAACGCATGCTCCAATGCTCGTTGCTCGGTAATGTCGGTGTTAGTCCCAAACCAACGCGCAACTTTGCCCTCTGCATCGAATATTGGAAGCGCACGGGAAAGAAACCATCTGTATTCACCAGTTTTGCTCCGTAACGGGAAGGTGTCTTCCCAGGGTTGACCGGTGGCAAATGCGATCTTGATGCGGTCAACCACTCGATCGACTTCATCCGGGTGATGCACCTTCTGCCAACCCCATCCTTTCATCTCCTCGAGCGTGGTTCCGGTGTACTCGTACCAACGGTCGTTGTACCAGAAAATGTAACCTTCCCGGTCGGCCATCCAGGCGAGCTGTGATATGGAGTTTGCCAGGGTTCGGAACTGCCGCTCTCTAGCCGCCGCCTCCGCGTGTGTAGCGCGATGAAGCAAATCTAACTGGCCCGCCACCGATGCGATGACATTTAGCAACCGTTCATTTTGCGCACGTGACTCGCGCATAAAAAATTCGACGACAGCGATGACCCTGTTGCCCGAGAGAATCGGAATCCCGACGCCAGTCTTCAACCCGGCGATGCGAGCGGCGGCTGATCGCGGAAAATTAGGGTCGTCGGTAACGTTCTCAACCCACGCCGGCTGTTTCGATTCCCACACCCGTCCGGGCAGCCCAACGCCGGGTTCAAAGTGAGATTCCTCAGAGACGATCCTGAAAGGTTTCAGCTCGCCATCACCGCAATACCAGGCCGAAACCAAATCAAGACCAGTTCCTTCGGGGTTTGGCACCCATGCGTGTCCCAGAACCCACCCTGTTTTCTCGCAAACGTCGCGAAGCACCACTTCCAGCGCCGACGACAGATCCTCGGCCTCGGTCAGTTCCCTTGTAATGGTTTGCAGCAAGTTGAGCTGCTCTTCACTTTCCCAGCGCTTCTGTTCGGCGCTTTGAGACCGATCAGCTTTCTGACGATCGCTGCTCATAACTTTAGGCAATCTTTGATTCCGGACGGTCGATGGAACCTTAAGTAGTTTTCCTCAACCCCCTCAGGGCGAATATTGGACTTTAGGCCTATTGACCACAAGTCAAAGGCGGTTGAGGACTCAGTCGTCAATAGCCTTCGTACGTGCCACAAGAAGCAACACCGAAGACGTCAATCTGATTTAGCGACCAGTGAAGTGCTTACTTTGACGCCGTCTGCGATTCTGATTTCACACAGCGAAAACCGACATGATTGGTGCCGGTGTTGACTTCACCTTTGCCGCGTGTGCCGACGATATAGCGCGAACAATAATGCTCATTGCAAAGAAACGAGCCGCCACGATGCACGCGCTTCTTCTCGTTAGGCTCAGCCGGATCGAAAGGCGAATCTGGCCCCTGCGGATTGCGCGCGACTCCGCCTTTGTCTGCGAGAGTTTCATAGTAATCTGGACGATACCAATCGCTGCACCATTCCCATACGTTGCCCGCCATGTCGTAAAGCCCGTAGCGATTCGGCTGAAACGATCTTACCGCAGCGATGCCGGCATAACCGTCTTCGCCCTCATCCTTCACTGGAAATTCTCCCTGCCATGTGTTGGCCATCCATTTGCCGTCCGGATGAAATTCGTCGCCCCAGACGTATGTCTTTCCTGACAAACCGCCGCGCGCGGCGAATTCAAACTCCGCTTCAGTCGGCAGACGTTTGCCTGCCCATTTTGCGTAAGCTTCGGCGTCTGGGTAGGCGATATGCACCACCGGATAATTTTCTTTTCCTTTGATGTCGCTTTGCGGCCCAAGCGGGTGACGCCAGTTGGCCCCTTTCACATAGTTCCACCATTGAAAATGATTGTTCAGCGGAACTTTGTGATCGGTCGGTGCGAACACCACTGCGCCCGCCACGAGATTCTCCTCGGGCGCAGTTGGAAACTCTTCCTTTGTCGGGGGGCGTTCAGCAATGGTGACGTAATTGGTCGCCCTAACGAATTTCTCAAACTGCGCGTTCGTCACTGGAGTCGCATCCATCCAAAAGGCGTCCACGTACACACGATGCACGGGCTGCGAGTCATTCGAAGCCATCGGCATTGCATGACTTCCTTCGCCGGCTACCGCTGCACCCATCGAAAATTCGCCGCCCGGAATCCATACCATGCCCTCAGGCGCCTTGGCTGGCCGTGAATTTTTGTTCGCAACAGTTGGTTGAAATTGCCCTGCGTCGGAAAACACCGAGGCGTCAAATAACATCACGATTGCGCACACCATCACCGTTTTTTGGACGAAGCTCGTCATCGCCGTTTTCCTTCAGACTTCTTCAACCCTACGCCTATTTCGAAGAGCGGTAGCAATCACAATAACAAAACGCTCGTTACGCCGATTTGAAAACCCTTTCGGCCCGATACTGAATGGCTTTTCAACTAGGTTTTTACCGGCTTGTCCTTCTGCGCAACGAGAATCTGGAAGTTGGGAGGGCTCTGCGTAGTCGGATCCACCGGGCGATCGGTAAAGATCAGCGTCGCGCCTGGCGTGATAACCGTCTTCGCCTTATCCAGGAAGGCAGCTGGCAGCCCGCTTTTCTGCGCCGTCAAAAAAATACTCTCATTCGATTTGCTTTCGCCGGTCGCTGTAACTTCCGCCCAACGTACATGTCCGTCCGCATCCGCGCCCTGGAGCGCGCTGAAGACCAGGTCGTTCAGAGACGAAATGACCTCTGGATTTGGTATTCCCGCCCGGCCGATTTCCACGCCATTGCGATAGACATAGACTGTTTTGTCCGCGCTGCTGGCAATCACAGAAACTGGACCACTGGGAGACTTATCCGGATCCCAATCAAACTGGCCGGCCGCGATCGGCTCACTTTCCTGACCGCTCTGCGCAAAGAAAAGACCAGGGTGCACGGTCGTCGCAGGCGCGGAGTGCGTGTCCGCGATGATCACGGTCGCGCCTTTCATTGTGACTCCGAAGAGGAGCTTCGAAAATTCAAGCGGGAGCCGGACACATCCATGAGAATCAGGGTAACCAGGCAAGTCGCCGGCGTGCAGCGCAATCCCGCCCCAGGTCACGCGCTCCATGTACGGCATCTCTGCGCCTTTGTAGATACTCGAGGTATGATGCACCTCTTTTTCCAGGATCGTGAACACGCCGGTGGGGGTACAGTGGCCTGGCCGTCCAGTGCTGACGCTCG
>DATENS010000309.1:0-2169 GCA_035274925.1 Pyrinomonadaceae bacterium
CGAGGCCCGTTTCCCGGAACAACTCAAACAAAACGTGGATAGGGAGGAGGCGGTGAAGGAGATTGCGCGGTCGTATCTGGTCGGGGCAGGGATGACGTTACGCGGTGAGCTTGCACGTGTCACCGGTCTCCGTTCACCCGAAGCGGGTCTGGGCAATTGGAGACTCGTCGACGAGGGCTTTGCCCAGCGCCTGGCGCCCGGCGTCTATCGCCTCACAAGCATAGATAGCCACAAAAAAGCACAAAAGGCACAAATGTTTAAAAAATAGGACCGATAGGACGAATAGGAAGTATTGGTACCCAACAGCAGGGCCAGCCCCTCTTCCTGACTTGTTCTATTACTATTGATCTATTCTTTTGTGCCTTTTGTGCCTTTTTGCGGCTAAGGTCGGGAGAGGCTTTCGTCGGCTTTGGCTTCGAGAAGTGCTTGTTGTTCGAGCTTGGCTATTTCGAGCACGAGCGGCAGTTGATCCTGTGAGCTTCCCAGGCGCTGCATCATCAGGTCCGTCTCGCCTTCCGTGAGCTTTCGTCTCGCCGTCGCTTCAATCATCTGCAACCGAGTTTTTGCCTTCCCGAGGTGGTCATTTGCCTGTTGTCGCAGGTGTTCGAGCCTTTCGTGGTCGGCGGCCAGTTCCTTCTGTAACGATTCAGAGTCCGGCGTACGCACCGCGCGGGCGCGGTTAATCTGCCTCTCCACTCGCAACATTTCCCGCTTTGACCGCGAAATAATCCGCGATGCAGTGAGGCGATTCGCCAGTGTCTCGAGGTACGCATCGGCCAAAAGTCGGTTACTTCGCTCGATTTCAGCCAGCGAAGCGCGCTCGGCCGACGTCAATTCAGACCGGAACCATGCAACCTCATTCGCCGTGATTCCATCCGATGCTAACCGGTCTCGTAATTTTGACAGCCATCTCCTGCGGTAAATCAGGAGTATGGTAGCAATCACCAGCCCCAGCGCGAACCCAAGGGTCAACGAGAGGCCGGCCAGCAATAAATAAACAGCCGCTGAATCCATGGCTGTGGTAGTCAGAAAAAGTACCAGGAAAACAAGCGGGGCCGGAAGAGAAGCGGCCACCAGGGCAATCCAAGGGGCGATTTTCAGCATTCGTGCCGTTGTGGCATCTTTGCCGGATAGTTTGCCTTGGGACTGACTCATCACTGTCACACTCCAATACTAGGTTTGAGATCTTAGACGTATAATGTCGGCTACGTAAAGGAAGGTTCAATGAAGACGCTCCGACGACTCCACCCGCTCGCATTGCGACTGTCTCTTGCTGTTTGTTTTGCTATGTTTACTCAGTGTGCGTTCGGTCAGACGCCGAGTGCTGGCGGTGATGGCGCCTCTCGTGGTCCCGGCAAGCCGGTAACTGTCCCCGTGACAGTCACGGTCGAAAAGGAAACTGAGCTCGAGTTACAGAACATCGATCTAACAATTAGTGAAGACGGCGAGCCGCAAACGATTATTTCGATCAGAAGCATCGGCACCAACTCGCCTATCACGCTTGCTGTTTTGATTCAGGAAGATCTTCCTACGGTCGGAAACGAGATCAAGTCTCTCGCGGAGTTCATCAGGCATCTGCCGAAGGGTTCTCGCGTAATGGTGGGATACTTACGAACTGGCAGTTTGCAAGTCAGACAAAAATTTACCAACGATCTCGAGAAGGCGGCGAAGGCGCTACGGCCACCGTCTGGTTTCGCCAACTCCGGTCCTTACAATCCTTATGTCGAGGTGATCGAGGCGCTAAAGAGATTTGAATCTCAGCCTCTTGGTCGCAGGGCGATACTGCTCGTCTCGGATGGTTTGGATATTTCACGTGGGGTCGATTCTTCATCGCCAACTCAAAGTGTCGATTTGCAGCGAGCGGTAAATGAGTCGCAGCGGCGCGGCGTCGCGATTTATGGGTTTTATGCGCCATCGGCAGTGGCGGCTTCAAGTTCGCCGCTGGGTGGCAATGGGCAGAGCTCGCTGTTGCGTTTGTCTAATGAAACAGGCGGGATGGCTTTCTTCCAGGGCACGGGCGCGCCGGTCAGCTTCGAGCCTTTCATTCGAAAGCTGGATATCTCACTTCAGAAACAGGCGGCACTGACGTTTCTATCGACGCACCTGAGGAAGGGCTTTCACAAGATAGAAGTGCGCTCTTCGACGCCCGGCGTCAGTGTTTCTTACCCG
>DATENS010000310.1:0-12525 GCA_035274925.1 Pyrinomonadaceae bacterium
GCGCAATCCGGGTGCCGAACTTCTAATAACCTGCCTGCAACCATGACTTTTGCCAAGCCCCATAGGTTAAAAGAATGCTCCTTAAGAAGAACCACGTCCCAAGCCCAGCGCCCAAGTTGCGCATCCTGATTATCTTTGACCTTGGCGCGATAACGAAACCAGTTGCCATATTGATCTCTACGCCGCGACTCCTTGTAATCGAGGTCAATTGACTTGAGATCAAGTTGCTTCAAGGTGTGCAGTTCGGCAACTTCAGAGACACCATTATGATTTGTGTCCTGCCACAGTCGTAACGATGAAAAGATGTCATCCGCTTTGGTGATTTTTCCATCACCATCGCCGCCGTTTGCGGGCTTGTCAAACTCTGCTAAAGCGCGGAAGCCATTTGGCTCATCGGACGGCTGTTGCGGCGTTCGTCCTCCGAACAGTTCTGCGCCTCCATCGATCCTTCCATTTCCGTTACGGTCGAGCGCCAGCCATGCATCGTCGGAGTTAATACCTGTCCACGAAATCCTCTCGACCGCGCCATCTGCCGTCAAGTCGAAAGTAATGCCATTTGCGGGGTCGGTTAATTGAAACCCGTTGCCGGCTACGTCGATCAAGATTGGCGTGCACCAAAATGGATCGCAAACGCATCTGCAATCTGATGAGCTCCACCACTCATCCATTTGACAGGTATATTGCTGCTCGACGCATCCCTCAGGTGTCGGCGTCGGGCTCGGCCAGGGTGCGCAGCGGAAGTCTGCGCCGCAATAACCCGATAGGCAGCCGTTGTCGCTGAAGCAAGTCGAGCCATTCGGAAGACGAATCGGTGTGGGACTGGGTTGCGGATTTGGCAGACAGATGTTGTCCACTGAATAGCCTGAACAGCATGGAAAAACGCCAAAGTTGTAAGACCAGTTCGGCACGCAGGCGGGCGTTGGCGTGGGGGAGAATATTGGAAAGGGATTAGTTATGCATTGATAACAAAAGGGATACGCAGCTCGGATCCACATTTGGCCGGGTGGACAAGTGGGAGGAGCAAGATAAGAGCATAGATCTGGCGTTGGTGCTGGTGCTGATCCGCAGTCCTCTCCCACACGAGCCAAGCCAGCGCAGCATGGCGTACTTCCGAGATAGGTCCAGCCGTTGGGGAGGCATTCGAGCGGCGTCGGCGTAGGCGACGGCGGCGGGCATGAGCTGTCGAGTTGAAAGGTGGAGTGGCTGGTTTCAGTCAAGCACGAGATGTTGCCAAAAATATCTATGCAGTCGTCAATAAACGGTAGAGCAGATAAGAAACCAGGTGAACCACTTCCGACTTCGACAACTCGGACACAGTTGTCGTAATCGCTGCATGAGTAATTCAAATTGCCCGTCCGCCCGCTTTGGCAGCGATTGACAATGGATTGAGGTATCGAAAACGTGAACTTAATAAGAGTGAAGCCAGCCTGTTTCTTCAACCGGCTGGCCCCATTAGGCTTTGGCTTTTCAACCTTATCCCATTTTCGGTGGTTGTTAGGGTCGCGCTGAAGTAGATCACCGCGCGACCACATCAGGTCATTAGCAAACATTGCGCTATCGACAGACAAACTGACAACAGCGGCGTCTGGGTTTACGCCATGTTGTAGCATCCGGCTCATGCTCCGATTAAAGGATTCATCCGTAACGTCGAGATCAATCTCCTCATTGGGCTGTAATGGTTTCTGTCTCAAGTCTTTCTTGTGCGTCAACGCCATTCCAAACAAGATATCTTGATCGGCTGGTTTAAAGGCCAAGCGCGCTATCAGACCATAAATCGGGCGACCTGAGACATTGCGCAGTGTTACCTTCACATGTCGGAACCAATTTGCATCTTCACTGAATTTGACCCTGTCTTTGCCCCACTTACTAATGTTGTCTCTCAATTTAGGTTTGATTTCAGTCTTAACTGATTTGTGGCGAATTCGCAGATCAACTAACTCCAAAGGCTCATCCGGGTATCGGTCGACATCCAGCGATTTCTCCTCATCTTGTTGTGGCTTTAAACGAGACGCACTCGCTCTTGCCGAATCCGATACTCCCTTGATGAGCAACACTAGTGAAACGACAAACGCTAATAGCGCCAGCAAGAATTTTGTATAACGAACGGTAAGAGACGATTGAGAGTTCATTGGGGGAACCTTCTTTCGGACTTAATAGCGAGGTTACGCGCCCCTTATACGCCCGCAATAGCTGCAAGTCAACGACAATAGCTGGGTATTTGTGTGTATGTGGCTTGAACCTGACTTCCAGTTGCGAATGCTGAGATTGCAGGGTTCTTAATTGTACCGCTCAATTCAGTTGCGAAATGCAGTCCGCCTTCTGAGCGGTTAGTTAGCCGTCTGCGCTCCCTCTCGGCGGCGCGTGCTTCACATACTTATCAAACCAACTGATTCGTTCGGCCAGCACGTGCAGCAGCGTTTCGCGGCCGGCGTAGCCATGCGCCTCGAATGGCAATGTCACGTAACGCACGGTAGCGCCCTGCCCTTTGAGCGCCATGTAGAAACGCTCTGACTGAATCGGAAACGTTCCCGAGTTGTCGTCCGCTTCGCCATGCATCAACAGAATCGGATCTTTGATCTTATGCGCATACCAGAAGGGCGACATCTTCGCGTAAAGATCAGGAACTTCCCAGAACGTGCGCCGCTCGCTTTGAAAACCGAAAGGCGTAAGCGTGCGATTGTAAGCGCCGCTTTCGGCAAATCCGGCGCGGAACAGCCGCGAGTGGGCCAGTAAATTCGCGGTCATGAACGCGCCGTAGCTGTGGCCACCAACGCCGATGCGCTCGCGATCAGCAACGCCCATGTCCACGACTTTGTCGATGGCCGCTTCGGCGCTGGCTACCAGCTGTTCGACATATTTGTCGTTGGCAGTTTCACCCGGGCCGACAATCGGCATGGTGGGGTTGTCGAGAATCGCATAACCCGACAGCAGCAGGAACAAGTGCGAATATCCGCCCACGAGGGTGAAACGATTCGCCGAGCCGGTGATTTGGCTGGCCGCATCCGCGTCACCAAATTCGCGCGGATAAGCCCACAGGATCAACGGAAGGCGAGTTCCGGGTTTATAACCCGGCGGCAGGTAGAGCGTGCCTGAAAGTTTCACGCCATCCTTGCGCTCGTAAGTCACCATCTGTCGGGTGACCCCGCGAAGCTGCGGCTGTGGGTCTTTGAACACCGTGAGCGGGCGCGTGGCGCCCGTTTGCATGTCGTGAACGAAGTAGTTAGGCGGATCTGTCGGTGATTCAAACCGCGTCAAAATCGCTTTGGCGTCATCATCGAGCGGGGCCACCACCGTTTCATAAGACTTCGTGTCACTGCGAAACAGGCGGTCCTTCGCAAGCGTTTTCAAGTTGAGGCGATCGATGAATGGGCGATCACCTTCCGGCGACGAGCCGACGCCGGTCATATAAATGGAATCGCCGCTTTGAAGAATCGCGCCGCCCTCGCGCCGCAATACAGGTGTCCCCGGATTTTCGTAAGCCGCATCCAGCCGCCGGTCCCAAAGCTTCCGCGGCGCCGCTCCTGACTCCAGAATCCAGGTCCTGGTTCGTCGCGATGCTCGATCCGCTTCACTCAAAAGAATGATGCCTTTTTCTGTAAACAAAGTGCCGCCGTAACGCCACTCAGTTTTCCCAATCTCCGTGCCGGGTCCGGCAAACGGCGCGGTCAATGACATCACTTTGTCACGGAACGGAACTTTGTTTTTCAAATCACCGCCGTCCAGCGCTTCGGCCCAAATCACGGTCGCGGGTTGATCACGCCGCCACGATTGGCCACGTGGCCCGGTCTGGACACCATTGATAGGGACACTTTCGCGCGACGGTACGTCGGCAAGCTTGCGCACTACCTCGCCCCGGCGGTTCCAAACCTCAACGTCCTGGGGGAAGCCGCCTGCCGGCAGTAGATGAGAGAAAGGCCTTTTGGTTTTCGTGACGAGAAGATATTCGCCGCTGGGTGACGGCGAGACGTTGAGAATTCCGGGACGCCCAATGAGGGTCTTGCGACCTGAAGCCACGTTGAATGCGGCAAGCTGGCTGGTGAAATAGTATTCGAACAGCGCATCGTCATGGGCCGTCTTGAGCATGTCTTCGAACGTCGGGACCGGAGCGGACTTGCCCTGGTTCTCCTGGACGTTTGGTCCTGACGGCACGGTGGCTTCAACCGGCGCCGGACCGCGCCCAGCCGGGACCAATTCACAGATCACTGTGACACTGTCGTGCAGCCAATCACAGGGATCGCCACCCGCGGCATTCAAACGATCAAGGCCGGTGAGAAGGCGCGCCTTTCCGGTCGCCACATCAGCGATCCACAGCTCGACGCGATCGGCTTTCGTGTTTAGAAACGAAAGGTGCGCGCCGTTGGGCGAGAAACGTACGTTGGAAATATTCGGCTGGAGAGGAAGCTCAACTTTCGTTTCCACACCATCACTTATCCTTTTGAAAGTGATTCCGAAAATGCGCGCGCTTTGGTGTGGTCCATTTGTGCGCGGATTGATGCGCGTGCCCGCCAGCCGCAACATCGGGCGCGATAGCTCGGCAACCGTCGGATATGGGCGGCGATAAAGCAGCACCATGCTTTGCTTTGAAGGGCTTAGTATTGCCTGCGGCAAAGGCGGCGCATCGAAGGCTGCGATCACCTCACGAGGGGGCAATTCATACCGTGCACCACCGGTCTGTGCCTGCAGACTGACCGCAGTGAGAATTAACAGGGCTAGCGCGAATCCTGGGGTTCTTTTACGCACGTTCCTCCTCCGAGAGTGAAATTCCGTTTGGTGTTTTTTAAGAGAGGCGGATTCTAGCAGAGTCAGAACCACGTGTGGTAGCGGTTGGGTGGGACTCTGCCTTCCGAACTTCGGAGCAATAGAGATCAACCATCCGCTACCGCAGGTGGTTCCTGACTCTACCCACGCAAAAATCGATACGAGATGTGCAGCGCAAGGCCGCCAGGTGTTACTTCAGGGCGGACATCTGTCGCCTCAAGTCGCAAGGCTCCGCCAGCCGGCGCGATGTCCACGCGTGTCGATAATTGCTCGAGGGTGAGAAGATCGACCGGGTTGTAACGGCTATCGATGGTGTTTTGGACCATGGACAGGAGGGGGCCATCGAGTAAGCCTGGGGTGTTGTTCAAATGAATGTCGCGCATCTTGAAACGGGCCACCAGTGCGCGGCGCTGACGACTGAATTCAAGCGTCATTTCCACATTGGACCATCCGGTGAACTCAATACAGCCCAACAGTGTCGAGTTATAAGCTCCGGCAAAGGCCAGCGGGCCCGTGATGCGGCCATTCTCGAAATGCACGGCAGTGCGCACACCACCGACTTCTCGCTTAAGACGAATCTCGCTGGCGCATTGCGCCGAGGATCGCGCGCCGCCCACACTTAAGGGCATAGACGGCTCTTTCAAATTATCGAAGATTCCCGCAAGGAAAGAATTCAGAAATTGCTCGTTAATTATGATCGTGGCTTCAGCGCCGGAATTGGCCACCTGTCGCCCACGCGAAGTCCCCGTCTCCTGACCAAAGGCGCTCGCCAGCAGGCACAGCAAAATGAAAAAGGCGCAAATCAGGCGCCTCGAAAAGATCAGTCTTGGCATTCAGAAAGACTCCTGTTCTATTCCACTTCTCTGTTTAGAGTCGGGCTACTGCCCGACCGGGCGGGCGGTAGCCCGCCTCTAAACTCCAAATCACAGCCCGCTGCGCACAATGTCGTGGAGCCGAATCAGACCCACGCAGGTTCCGTCACCGTTGACGACGGGCAGCACGCTGATTTGCGAAGGCCGCTCTTCCATCAATCGCAACGCGTCAAAGGCCAGCATCTCCGGATTCGCGACTACCGGGTCCCGTGTCATCAGGTCATCGCACTTGATATTCGCGAAGGCCAGGTCTTCTACTCCGATTCGCTGCAGCGATCGGCGCAGATCCCCATCGGTGATAACTCCCTTTAACCGGCCATCGCCGGCGACGACATTCACCGCACCCAATCCAAATTGCGTAATCGCGGAAACAATTTCCATCCAGGCGGCGTCAGTGCCAACGGTCGGATTCTCGGCGCCGCTGTGCATCAAATCCGCAACCCGCAACGTGAGACGCTTTCCCAGTTGTCCGCCCGGGTGATTTGAAGCGAAATCGCTTTCCGTCAGACCCTTCGCCTGCATCAGCGTCATGGCCAGCGCATCCCCAATCGCCAAAGCGACCGTCGTGCTGGCCGTCGGCGCCAGGTTCAGCGGACAAGCCTCCTGATCGACTGATGCATCGATGACGGCGTCTGCTCGCTGCGCTATCGATGACTTCACGTTTCCCACTATTGCCACCAGCGGCACCTGCCTTCGCTTTAGATAAGGCAAAAGCTGGAGGAGCTCGTTCGTCTCACCGCTGTTACTCAGCATGATCACCACATCGTCGCCCGTTACTATCCCCAGTCCTCCGTGCAACGCGTCTGAGGGATGTAGATAGACGGCGGCCGTGCCGCTGCTGGTCATGGTAGCCGCGATTTTCTGTCCAATGATTCCGGATTTGCCGACCCCCAGGACCACGACTTTGCCGCTGCAGTTGGCCAGGAGCGCGATGACCGAATCGATCTCGCTCGGCTGTAAGCGCGTCGCGGCTTTGCCGATGGCCTCGGCTTCCGCGCGAAGCAATTCGATAACTTGTGAAAAACTGGAGTCGCCTGACATTCGTTTCACCTTGATATACGAGTAGCGGGGCAATAGCAAGTTCGGGTTCCCTAACTCAAAATCTCATTAACACCTCGCTTCAGCGAGGTGGGGCGGGCGAGACAGAATCCCACAACCGTTTCAACGGTTTGGGTCGAAAGCCGTTAAAACGGCTCCCATCGATGGTCGGATCTACTTTTCACCTCGCTAAAGCGAGGTGCTAATGAGATATCGAGAATCACCTCACTGCTATCGATGTGAAACATGCCGGAAACACGCTGGCACTTGCTCTTCGCGCTATGCTATCGTTTTAACTCTGCCCCGTGCCCGCGTAGCTCAGTGGATTAGAGCGTTCGCCTCCGGAGCGAAAGGTCGCAGGTTCGACCCCTGCCGCGGGTACCAAGACTTGCCAATCCTCAAATCGATGCCATGGAAGCTCAAAGAGCCATGAACTATGCCCAGCCACAGGCGACCATCCTCCTCGTCGAGGATTTTGATGACACGCGCCTGATTATGAAGTTGTGGCTGATCAAGAATGGCTATCGCGTGGTGGAGGCCGAGAATGGCGAAGAAGCAGTGATTCTCGCTGAGCAACAGCATCCGGATTTGATCATCATGGACATGATGATGCCGGGACTAAACGGTCTTGACGCGACCCGCCGAATACGCGAGTATCAATCTCTCCAGACCACGCCGATTGTGGCAGTATCCGCCTACGGGGCGGACGAATATCGCGCGAAAGCGATCGCCGCCGGCTGTGATGAATACGTTTCAACTCCTTTTGAGCCCAACGAGTTGGAAGCTTTGATTAAGAGATTGCTGGCTAGATGAGCTACCCCACAAAGTTCGTTCTTCACACAATCGCTCTCATGTTCTTGTTTGTTCTGTGCTGCTCCGGCAGTGCTCGAGCACAAGGATGTAATCTGAAAATTGATCAGTTGGCGCCAGCGCCAGAGCTGCTCGGATTTCGACTCGGGATGACCTTCGCTGACGCCCGCACCCGTGTGCCTCAGATCAAATTTGGCCGAGCGGATGAATTCGGAGTTACAAAGACCAGCATCAACCCAAACCACGATCCAAGTTTCGATCAATCCAGCTTTCCAGATGTGCGCACAGTCTCGCTCGACTTCCTCGATGGAAAACTGACTACTCTATGGATTGGCTATGAACCCACATTCAAGTGGCCGGCTGTGGATGAGTTCGTCAAAGGCATAAGCAAATCGCTCGGCCTGCCGTCAGGATGGTCACCGAAGCGAAACGGACAACAGCTTCGATGTGAAGGCTTCACGGTTTTTGTTTCCTTGATTGGCGGAGGCCCGGGTGTGCGTCTCTCAGACAATGCTGCCGACGACACAATCGCGGCGCGGCGCGAGCGTGAGGCCGCGGCTGAGGAGTCAGCAGTTACAGGTGACACGGCGACGAGACTCTACTATTCTGCCGGTTGCAGCGCACTACAAAACGTTCCATCGACGAACCGCGTCGCCTTTAAGAACAAGGAAGAGGCCGAACAGGCTGGATACAAACTCGCGAAAGCGTGCGAGTAAAATGTCCGACAAACTTTAGTTTGTCGCCTGCCCGAAATTCTGCTGAAACGACAAACTGAAGTTTGTCGGACAGAAAACACAGGAGTATCTCAATGATTCGAGATTTCAAGGAATTCATCGCGCGCGCCAACGTGATTGACCTTGCAGTGGCCGTTATTATCGGTGTCGCCTTCGGAAAAATTGTCACCTCGCTGGTGGAAGGGATCATCATGCCACCGATTGGGCTATTGCTCGGAAAGGTAGATTTCTCAAGCCTCTTTTGGGTGCTGGACCAATCCAAAGGGGTGCCATCGTCGCTGGCTGATGCCAAAACCAAAGGCATCCCGGTCGTCGCCTACGGCGCCTTTATCAACGACATCATCAATTTCTTGATTGTCGCTTTTGTGGTCTTTTTGTTGATTAAGATGGTCAACAAGGCCAGGAAGAAGGACACCTCGGTGAAGGATTGTCCGCATTGCCTGACAGCAATTCCCATGGGCGCGACGCGTTGTGCGCATTGCTGCTCGGATCTACAAGCGGCCGAGTGACACGGGCGTCACGTCCGTGAAGCTGACACGCGCTGGATGCGTGTGCCACATTAGCTGCCTTGACCCTCATGTGGGGGCTTCTTAGAATGAACTTTCCCCAAAAGTTCAGCGTACAGTGATCTACTAAAGGAGCGAATTATGAGTACTTCGTATCAACCGCAGACGGATGGATTGGAAAAAAGGGAGTTAATTATGGCAGAAACAGAACCTGAGCATGCTGACGACAGAGCGAATGTGGGGAACTCGGTACGAGACATGGCGGCGCGCATACCTGAGCAACTTTCCGCAATCGGAAGGGACATTAGCCGCACCATCGAGAAAGCCATCTCGGCCAAAGACGACTATATGCTGGCCGTGAAGGTGTCGTCGGACGCGTCGCATAAGTTGGGTCAGCTCGTGCAGGCCGGCGTTTTCGGCACACGCGCTGAAGCCGCTTCATTCCTGGTCGACGAGGGAATCAAAACCCAGACCGAACTGTTCGCACGCGTCGAAACGAAGCTCGCGGAAATTGAACGTCTGCGTGCCGAATTACGCGGCATGGTTGGTGAGCGAAAGTCTGAGCCAACCGTAGACTAACCAAACGCGTAACCGCGAATCTTAATTCGCTCCACTCTGCCCGCATGCAGAGTGGAGCGTCTTTGTTAATACCAAGCATTACGCGGTAAACTCTCTCTTGCTAAAAGACAAAAATTTTATCTGAATGGGAATCGGGACGTTTCCGAACGAGCCAGCCAAGTGCCGAAAACTTTTCAAGTTCCACACACACCCATCGAACAATTCACCCTCGATAACGGCTTGCGCGTAATCCTGAATCAGGACGCTTCCGTACCGGTTGTTTCGGTGAGCGTCTACTACGACGTGGGCTCGAGAAACGAGCCGGACGGCCGCACCGGATTTGCTCATCTTTTCGAACACATGATGTTTCAGGGCTCGGAGAACGTGCCCAAGGCCGCGCACTTTCAATACATTTCGAACGCCGGCGGAACGATGAACGGGACGACCTCGAGTGAACGCACGAATTACTTCGAGACTCTGCCCGCCAGCGAACTGCCCCTGGCGCTGTGGTTGGAAAGCGACCGCATGCGGTCACTGAATGTGACGCAGGAGAATCTGGACAATCAGCGCGAGGCAGTAAAAGAAGAAAAGCGCTTGCGCTATGACAACCAGCCGTACGTGAATGGCTTTCTGCGGTTGTTCGAGATGAGTTTTAAGAACCCGGCGAATTCCCACTCCACCATCGGATCGATGGAAGATCTGGATGCGGCTACAGTCGAAGACGTGCGCGAATTCTTTCGCATCTATTACGCGCCCAACAATGCGGTGTTGTCCGTGGCCGGGGACTTTGATCGGGCGGAAATCGGAGCTTTGATTGAAAAGTATTTTGCGACAATTCCCCGCCAGCCCAGTCCGCCACCCGTGGATGTGGCTGAGCCCGAGGAAGTCGCCGAACGCGAAGGTGTCTTTGTAGACAAGCTCGCGCCCGTTCCGGCCTTTGCGCTCGGCTGGAAAATTCCTGAACGGCGAACACACGCGTTTTATGCCCTCTCGCTTGCCAGTCATCTGTTGTTTGAAGGTGAAAGCGCGCGGCTCTACCAGAAGCTGGTAAAGGGTGAAGAGTCGGTGGTGCAAATTCAGGGCGGCATTGACGAGCGACGCGGCCCGTCGGGTGTATTCATTGTGGTGATTCCCAAACCCGACAGCGAAGGCGCCCAGATTCGCGACAGCATCTTCCGCGAGATTACTGACCTCGCCACAAGAGGACCGAGCAACGAAGAGATGGAAAAGCTGCGCAACAATCTCTTCAATGGATCAGTGCGCAGCCGCCAGTCTTCCCTGTATCGCTCGCAGCAACTCGCCGAGTTCGCGCTTTATGACGGCGATCCGGATCTATTTAATACCGATTTGCAGAATTATCTCGACGTAACCGCCGCGCAAATCCGCGACTCGGTGGCCACGTATCTGGATAACGACAATCGCGTCTTGCTTGAAATTGTGCCGGCATCGCACGAAGCCCCGCCCGCGGCGCCGCAGCCACCGGGTGAACCAACCCAGCCGACGGCTCCGCCCGCGCAGGTTCCTTCCCGTCCCACAGAGAAGGCGCCGACGGGTCCGTTGCCGCAGCCGCCGGAGGCGAACAAAGTCTGACGCAATCTGGTTGAGGCAGACATGAAGGACAGCTCAGGCCGGATCACATTTGGCGAACAACTTGTCCAACTCGATATCAGCGGGTTTGTGCTCACTGAAACCTTCCACGAGCCCAGCTTGGTTCTGCCACGCCACGATCATGAACGCGCTAATATCAACTTCACGATCGATGGCTCGTTTCGAGAGACACTGGGGAACCACCCCCAGGAGTGTGAAAGTGGCAGCATCCTGGTAAAACCGCCCGGCGAAGCTCACGGCAACAAGTACAATCACAAAGGGGCACATTGCCTTGTTATCGAACTATCGCCGTCTCGGCTGGATGATGTGCGCGCGTTCACCAGCCTCTTTGACACTCCCGCTCATGTGAAAGACGGAAGCCTCTCTCTGATTATGAGGCACCTCTACGATGAGCTTCGCGCGCAGTCGAGCGGATTTGAATTGGTAATTGAAGGATTGATTCTCGAAATGTTGGGACAAACATTTCGCCAGAACAATTTAAGAGATTGCTCTGCGTCCCCCAGATGGCTGGCACAGGCGCAGGAACTGATTCATCAACACTTTGCCGAAAAATTAAGCTTGCACGTTATAGCCGACGCTGTTCAGATCCACCCATCGCATCTAGCGCGGACGTTTCGCAAGCATCACCGTTGTTCGATAGGAGAATATGTGCGTCGACTCCGCATCGAGTACGCAGCGCGAGAGCTGCTTAAGTCGGACGCGTCATTAACGGACATTTCATTAGCCGCCGGGTTCAGTGACCAGAGCCACTTTACACATGAGTTCAAGCGGCAACTGCGGACCACGCCCGCCGAGTATAAGAGGCTGCATTCACGCACTTCGCTTACAAATACGCACTAATCCTTCAAGAATTGTCGGCCGGCAAATTGATACTCTGTCAGGCGGTTTCGGCAACGAACCGTCGAAAAGCTCCCCCACCTTTATGTAGCTACTCGGTTATCTGAGATTCTCGCCCTGAGGAATGAAATGAAAAAGCACGTATCAGTGGTTGTCTCTGTTCTTATTGTTTTGTGTCTGCAAGTAATGGTTCGCGCTCAGGACGACGCGGATGTCCGGAAAGAGCTAGAAGCTCAGTATAAGAAACTGGCCGAAGCGAATGACAGAAGAGATCTGAAGGCTGTCATGGCTCTGCGAACATCAGATTTTCACACCTTCTTTACTGATGGCAGAGTAGGCGATAGCAAGTTGATGGAACAGTATTCCAGGGACTTCTTCGAACGTAATCAATCAGTCCAGTCACGATTTACTATTCAGAAGCTGACTGTGTCCTATAACAAACTCATCGCCGTGGTTGAGGTCTTTCAAGAGGTGACTAGATATCAGGACCTGGCAGGGAAACGTCGCAAGGTCGAAACGAGCGTAATTCAAAGAGAGATTTGGGCGAAAACAGCTGAAGGATGGAAACTCAAGTCTGTTGACAATGTTCGCGATCAGAAAAAGTTTGTAGATGGAAAGCGTGTTGACCCGGCCAAACCGTACAACCCAGCGGACCCACCATTTAGTCCTGACGGCAAAACTCTATGACTAGAAAGAACTTATTATTCGTCTTAGCTGTTGTTGCGTTTCTCTCAACTGGAACCTGGGCGCAGGTTCCGGGTAAAGAGAAAGTTGTCGCTGGCGCCGAAAGGGCGTTCGAGAAAT
>DATENS010000311.1:0-15479 GCA_035274925.1 Pyrinomonadaceae bacterium
TTTGTAGTTGAACCAGGCGTGCGCCGACCGCCATCATCCAGACGACCAGCACAATCCCGACATACCAGACTCGCCGGTGCGAATCCGCAGGATGTCTGTCGATGGCGGTAGAACGAAGGGGCATCAATCACTCCTCGACTGTGTTGACTGTTGCGTCCGTCTCAGATTGGTCTGTTGGGCGCGCGATTCGGTTGCGCCTTGGCCGTCGGCTTCGCTTTCGCTTGCCCTTCACCGGGTCGCGCTTTCTCTGTTTGAGGGACCGTTAAGGCTGTTGCGTTATTGGATTTTTGCAATGGCTGTCGGAGGGGATCGACTTGCGACGGCTGGAGAGACTGCATGCCGAGCTGTTTCGCGGCGCGCTCCAGGCGGACCGGACTGGCGGCCTCTTCTCTCAGCAAAAGAAAACGTCGCTGTTCTTCCGCCAGTTGATCGCGCTCGCGGCGCAGGTTCTCAGTCTCATAGCCAAATTTCAGCGCTCCAAAGTGCTGGCGGCCGGCGTAAACAAAACCGCTGGCCAGGCCCAGACCGCAAACCAGCAACAGGCCAAGCCGCAAGAAGGCGTCACGATCGTTTTCGCGGGCGACGCGTGCATTGCGTTGTTTCGAGGGAAGGCGTCGAATCATTTTGGTCTCCAGCAAGTCGGGCCAGGCTGATCAGATTTTTCGGGCGACTCGTAATTTTGCGCTGCGCGCCCGCGGGTTCTCGTCAATCTCAATCTCGCTCGGAGTGATTGGTCGCCGCGTCAAGATCTCGATTGCTTTGCGTGCACCACAAACGCATTGCGGCACGCGCGGCGGACACTGGCAACGACCGGAAAACTTCAACAGCGTTCGCTTGATAATGCGATCTTCAAGCGAGTGAAAACTGATGACTGCGAGACGGCCGTCGGGCGCCAAATGGTCAATTGCATCGGCTGTGAACTGATCGAGGCGTTCCAGCTCGTGGTTGACTGCTATGCGCAACGCTTGAAACGTGCGCGTGGCAGGATGGATCCTCCGTTGTTTTCCTCTTCCGATCGCGCGTTCAACCAACCCGGCGAGGTCCCGGGTGGTAACTACCGGCTGACCGCGTTCACGTTGTTCAATGATCCGTCTGGCGATGCGCCGTGAGTGACGCTCTTCGCCGTACTCAAAGATAATTCGTGCAATTTCTACTTCGGAAAGACGACCGAGCATCTCTGCCGCAGTTTCGCCACTCGTCATATCCATGCGCATGTCGAGCGGCGCGTCGTGCCGGAAACTGAATCCGCGCGAGGGTGAATCCAGTTGCCAGGAAGAAACACCGAGGTCTGCGAGAATTCCCTGTGCCGTGCTGACTTTCGCTGTCGCGAGGACCCGCGTAAGTTCGCGAAAGTCAGCATGCACAGACTGAAAGCGCCCACCGAACTGCGCCAGCCGCTTTCTCGCTATCTCGAGCGCTTCTTCGTCGCGATCGATTCCCAGCACGTGCGCGTCGGAAGACGCCTGCAAAATTGCTTCGCTATGCCCGCCCAGGCCTACCGTGCAATCGACAAACAAACCGCCGCGCGCTGCTGCGAGTGACTCGATCGTCTCTCGAAGTAGCACAGGGCGATGGTTCAGTGCGCCCCTGCCCCCCAAAGGCTGCACCATTACCACCGCCCCGTGATCTCGTTCAAAGAACAATAAGTGAGCTGTGAGCAGTTAGCAGTGAGCAGTCGTTGTATTAATTGATGACGATTCATCATGTACGACTCACTGATCTAAGTTTTCAACGAACTTCCTGCTGCTTACCGCTTACTGCTCACTGTTCAGATTCCCAACCCGGCAATCGCGGCCTCGTCTTCTTCGGTATAAGGATCCGAGAGCAGCCGCTGCTGAAACTTGTCCAGCTCCCAAACTTCCAGGTATGTCAAATAACCGAGCACCGCCACGTCGCCGACGACTCCGGCGCTCTTTCTCAGCAGCGGATGGATAAGCACGCGCCCCTGCGTGTCCATCGTCGACTGCTGTCCAAAGTAGTTCGTTCTGTCAAGGAACTTGCGCCGCGCCGGATCCATCGAAGGCAACAGGCTCAGCCGTTGTTCAATGGCTTCCCATTCCGGCATGGGATAAACCCGCACACAATCGCCCGTTAAGCTGGTAACATACAGCGCCGCGCCGTACTTCTCTTCCACGTAACGACGAAAGAGGGTCGGCACTTTGAGCCGCCCCTTGGAATCGATTCGGGCTGTGTAATTGCCTCGCAGCATCGGGGCTGAAGATAAGGACTGAAGGAGACGACTCGGCGATTCGCGTGACTTTTGTGTTCGCTGAGTCTCTTTGCGGCCACTTCACTCCACTTAACTCCACCCGCGCATCCTACGCCCGTAATTCGGGCCTGTCAAGACTTTTTCAAGATTTTTTTCGGGGACTCAGCGGCTGTGTGTCCGAATGATGTTGTATAGTCGCGGCGAAGCGGTGAAACGGGCTCTTGCCCGTGAAATCCACGCGCGAGATGCGCGTGCCACAGCCTTAACATGACTGGAATTCCTGCCCTACTGCTTTTGGGAGCGTTAGCCGCCCTGGCTAATTTGGCCGGAGGCCTCTTTATCGTGTCTTCGCGCTGGTCGCACCGCGAGACCAAACTCTTGAAGTATCTCGTGGCGCTCGGCGCGGGTTTCATGCTGGCCGCTATCTTTATTGAGATCGTGCCCGAAACGGTGGCCCTGTGGACGGGCGAGTTCCCAAAGTATGCCGCCGAAAACGTTGTAGGAGCGACGACACTCTTGCTCGGCGGCTATCTCATGATTCAACTGTTCGAGCACACGGTCGCGCCGCACTTTCACTTCGGAGCAGAAACGCACCCGGAACACGTTATCCGGCCATCGGCTGCGTACACGGCGATTGGCGGACTGACGATTCACACATTTTTCGATGGGGTCTCGATCGCGGCTGCGTTCCTGGTTAGCCCTCGCGTGGGCCTGCTGGTGTTCATCGCTATCATGCTGCACAAAGTGCCGGAAGGTTTTACGGTCGCGTCGATCATGTTGGCTTCCGGACGCTCTTCAAAAAAAGCGGCCGCGGCGGCGCTGGCGATTGGAGCAGCGACGTTCGCGGGCGTCGTCGCTGTAGCGTTGATGCAAGCGCGCTTCGCCAATTCAGTGGCCTACGCGCTCCCCTTCTCAGCCGGCGTCACGTTGTATGTAGCCGCGAGCGATCTAATTCCTGAAGTTAATCGGACCGAAGAAAAGAACCCAATTGTCTCGATTGTGGTGTTTGCCGGAGTCGCGCTGTTTTATCTGCTGCACCGCATGATCCCGCGGTAAGCCCTCATTTGGTTTTGGCCGGCAGAATTTCAAATATAAACGGCTCAGATTCGACGGTCCATTGGCCGTCGATCTCGAAACGCCCGCGATTAATCAGACGATACAAACCGGGTTTTAGCGGGCCATACCACTCACTGAGCCTCAGGTATGTCCCTTGAGACCTTGTGCCGGCTTCCAGAAAGTAGTCGTTGGCAAGACTGACGAGGCGGGGATTTTCCTCTTTTGATTTTATGAGACTTTCAGTCTCCGGACGGTAGGAAACCAGCACGCCATCCTTGAATAGCTGCGGACGATTTCCGTAATAACGATCGACAACGCTTACCTTCAAGGGTTGATTGGAATAGTTTAGGAAAAAGACTCTAATGTAGTCTTCGCTTGTAACAAGATAAGGTTTTCCATCCGTCTTGGGTTCTAGACCATCAGGGACCATTTCAATGGTCACACCGACGGGAATCGGCGTCGCGGCCGGTCGCGGTTGGACTTCGAAGTAAACCGGATTTGACTTGACCCAATCTCCATTCCCACCCGGACCATCGGGATTCCGACCTAGAATGTCGCTGTAATAGTATTTTACGAGATGCCGCGAGCTGTCGATACGGTTCTGTGTGAGCCAGTGCGAGGCATATTCTCCATCCGGTTTTACACAAGTCGCGGGCGACTCCTTCTAGCACCCTCGCAAGTTGACCTCCCCGCTGACTTCAAATCTCTCTCAAGAGGTCGCCCGACATGTCCCGTGTTGGAAGGTCCCGTCTTTTCTTCTCAGTTCTCGCATCTTTGTCATGCTTCTTGATTCCGGCTACGTCCAGAGCTGTCGTCAAACGCAGCTAGTTTGACTCGTAAATCAGAACCTTCTTACGCCGAAATAAGCCCGTAAGCGCGCCCGCTGCTGTCCCAATGATTGCGCCAGCGGCCCCGATATGAACGATGGGCAGATGACCTTCACCGCTTTCGGCTGGGCCATTGGTAGCAGCCACCACTCCGCCGATAGCGGCTTCGGCGCCTGCGCCTACACCAAGTCCAATTAGGGTCGATTTCCCAACGTCCGCGCCGCCGACTCGGTGGACTTTGCTTATCCGGTCACGCTCTAAGTCCATGAGTGACCCGTCCTTTTGCAAGCTCAGCCGTGACGACGAAACGCTGCTTACCTTTCCCTGAACGGTCTCGCCGGTTTTCATTTTCACACTGAGCTTTGTCCCTGATGGTTGAGCCATAACCGCGGCCCAATCTCCCGCGGCAGCCGATTTTTGCGCGGTAGCGAGAGGTGCATTGCCCAACGCGGTCACAAGTACAAGAAGCAATATTGCGATGCGAAGTGTCATGACTATCTATTCTCCAAAGTTGAGGTTTTCTGAAGTCCGGCGCGGTAATAGACAAAGTGCATTCCACAGTGAGGCAGTAAAATCATTCGCACATGTTGCCACTGTAGAAAATTAGAAGTCAGTTAGAGCAACAAAACTCTGACAGATGGAGCAGCTCGTTCGAGTAATGTGATTGGAGTACGCAAGAGAGGGGGAAGCTCAAAAAACCCCTTTGCGGAAGTTGAGCTTGATCGTGATTGCAGTACGGCACCTGCACCCTCCAGGCTAAGGCGGCAGGAGTATCGCGACGAAATTTGCGTTACTGGTTATGTAATGGCGGGTGCTGTTTTATCTGCTACCGCATAACCCGATGAACCACCTCAGAATCCTCGGGAGCTGCACATGGCGCAATGGTCGCAAGGTTTTCCGCCGGGCTCGACGGTGCACTTCTTTTCGTTTTCGAAGAATTCGACCAATTCAGCGACGGCCGCCTCTTCGACGCCGAAGCGTTCCTGACTGGGATGCGAAACTGGTTGCGCATTTGAGATTGCGGCTGGTGGATTGTTGCCGAGCATCGACGGGAGCCGGCCGAGCCAGGGCGATTGCGTAACCGGCACAAACTGGAAATACTCGGCCGGAGGTTTGGCTGAACCTGGTTCCGATGTTCTTTCCCTGGGCGCAGATTGACCAATGGAAGGCGTGGTGCGTACCGGTGGCCCCGCGGAAATGAAATCGATCACGCGGGCCCGAGGCGTCTCGAGCGGTTGACGGGTCTCATTCGCTGGATTTTCCGTCGACGTGCGGTCATCGCCTCCGGCAACGCGCCGCGCAACACGTTCAGCGATTTGTCTGACTCGATCCTCGCCTGTGGTCATTGCTGTTCCAACAAATCGATGTGATCGACTACGCCCACGATAGCTGAGTCAATCGCCGCGCCCGCTTTTCCGGTGGCAACAGTCGAAGCACTCCAGCCTTCCTGAACAATTAAGACTGTGTCGCCAACGCCCGCATCGACGGCATCGAGCGCGAGCACAGTATGCCCAGTTCCCTCGCCTTCGGGCGTGATCTGCTCACACATCATCACGCGCGCACTTTCGTAGCGGTGGTTCTTCTGCGTGGCGACCACATTGCCTAAAACTTTTGCGATTATCATTTCAAAAGCCTGTGCTTTGTACTTCGTTCTTTGTACTTTGATCTCTGTTCGATGTGACGCGTGCTTTCACGAAGCGAACAAAGTACAAAGCTCAAAGTACAAAGCTTTACCCACAACAAACATGACTGTCCGAATCTATGATAGCCACGATCGTGCAATCGGTCGGGGTGTCTTCGCGTTTGAAAGGAAAGCTGGCTTCCTTTCCACGACACCAAAAGACCAACTCACCCACGCCGGCGCCGGCCGCGTCGACCGCCACCATCGGCTTGCCCTGCGGTTTCAGATCCTTGTTGAGAGACTGGACGACCATCAGCTTACGGTTCTTGAGCGAATCGTTCTTGACCGTAGCCACCACCGTGCCGATCACGCGAGCAAGTTGCATTTCAAGTCTCAGGACTCATGATGTCCACGGTGTCGATCACACCGACCACCGCGGCATCCACGGGCGAGTCTTTCATGTTCTGGGCCAGTCGCGCGCTCGAACCCGCCACCACCAGCACGCGTTCGTGAAAGCCTGCGCCCACCGTATCCACGGCGACCACGTAGCCGGTCGTGTCGGACCCATCGAGGTTGATGGGTCGAACAATGAGCAGCTTTTTACCCTCCAGCCGTTCGTCTTTTTGGGACGCCACGACTGTGCCGATGATGCGGGCGATAATCATGCGCGCGCCTGTGCGCTGATCGGCATCGCGTCATCGACGCTGCCGTGCGGCCTCGGGATCACGTGCACGCTCACCAGTTCACCAACGCGACGCGCCGCGGCGGCGCCCGCGTCAGTCGCAGCTTTGACGGCCGCCACGTCTCCGCGGACGATCGCAGTAACAAAGCCCGCGCCGATTTTTTCGTAGCCCACGAGGGTGACATTCGCGGCTTTGACCATGGCATCAGCTGCCTCGATCATCGCGACCAGGCCTTTGGTTTCAACCATTCCGAGTGCTTCTTGCATTCAGTTTCTCCTCAGACAAGTTATCGAGCGGTTTATTCTTTGCGGCCAACGCTAAGTCCGTTCAGGTCGCCAATAACAAAAGTGTGTTTGCCCTTATCGGCAATCTTGGTAACTGTTTCGAGCAACTGCACAAAACGAATATTGTCGTCGTCGCGCATCAACTCGGAAGCATTCTTTAACGCCCTGGCCGAAGCCACCGCGGTCCGCGCGTTTTCGAGATCTGCTCGGGCCCTAATCTTTGACTCGAGTTGCTTGGCGAACAGATCCTGAATGTTCTTGGGAAAAGTTAAATCACGCAGCATCAGCCGGCTTACTTCGAGCCCATACTCAGCCATTTCTTTCTGCAAGTCTTCCGGAATCGTTGAAAGCAACTCGGACCGTGCTTCGTTGAGTTTCTCGCTTTCCACGGTTCCGATCAGGTTGCGCAGAGACACCTGTGAAAGGCTATGAATAATTTGCTCAGCCTCCGGAATCGGTCCAAAGGGGCCGTACGAATTAAACCGGGACAGAAATTTTTCCCCGTTCGTTATTTTGTACTCAACAATGTAGGAAAACCTGAGCGCGATGTTGTCCTGCGTCAGCACCTCCTGGTTGCTAACCGTCAGGAGGCGCGGCATGGTTGGCAATACAATGACTTCAAGCTCAGAGAAAAAATCGAAGAGCTTATAAATATCAGGGCTTAAGGTCTGAGCCAATTGATTGCGCCGAAACAAATAGCCCACATGATTGGGGCGCACCGAAATCCTCTTTCTGGAGATACTAATCACGACACAATAATGAGCCGTTGAAAGCGAGAGAACACCGCATGCCGAGGAACATTGGTTAAGGCGTGAAGTAAATCGCGCCGGTATCCCCGATGTTGCAAGTCGTCATGTGGTTTGCGTTTGCACGCCGCCCTCCCGCTTTCTTCAGCATGTTCGGTTATGAGCCGGTTGTTAACCACAACAAATGGGGAGTCGAACCCCTCGAAGCCTGCTCCGCAATACCCTGCAACCTCACAGGCCTCGGTTCTTGTCACAGGTGGCGGTTATCGAAAATATAGACTCATCGGCGCGATTTCGCCAATTCACCTGCGAGCAGCCTGTGCCAGCAATTCAATTAACTCTTCGCGAGTCAGTGAGACTTTTCCGGAACCGTTCGCAGAATCACGCCGCGGCGTTGTTGGACGATCGCCAGTTGGACACGTCAGATTAGTCTCGTGCAGATAGCCACAAGCCTGACAACGAGCGCTCTGATCCAGATAGCCGGCCGACTCCCGCACATTGATTAACTTCTCAATCGCGTCCGGCGAGAGGTTTCGCGATCCGCCCAGAACGCGAGACAGAATGGCTATCTTCGCCGTGTGCTCGAGCGTCTCCAACCGATCGAATGCCTGCCACAAATCCGAACCGTAGGCGACGGCGCCGTGGTTCGCCATCAGCAGCGCGTTGTGATGCTTAACCAGCGGCCGCATCGCATCGGACAACTCATCCGTAGAAGGCGTGCCATATTCGGCCAGCGGCACACAACCCAGCGTCAGGATTACTTCAGAAAGTATCGGCTGATCTATCGGAAGTCCGGCCACGGCGAACGCAGTACCGTGCGGCGGATGAGCGTGGCAAACCGCTTTCACGTCCGGGCGCTCGCGATAAATCAAAAGATGCATCGCCAGCTCGCTCGAGGCTTTCCGATTATTAAGGGCGCGCCCATCGAGGTCGGTAACCGCAATCAACTCTTCCGTCATGCGGCCTTTGCACGTCATCGTTGGCGTCGCCAGCACGCGGCCGTCATCAAGCTGGACGCTGACGTTCCCATCTGACGAGACGACATAGCTTCGCTCGTACATGAGGTGGCAGATTTTCAGGAGATCGCGTCTGGCGGCTTGTTCGTCCATGAATGAGTTTTAGAGCTGATGCCGGCGACGGTTCGTGGCATGCTCGCGCGTTGCACTGCGATCAGCGGCGCTCGTTACGCGTGACGCGCCAGGTTGGGTTAAGAAGTAAGAAAGCGATTCCATCGATGTAGTCAGATCCACCGTCTTCACTTTCACTCCTAACCGCGACGTCAGTGCAGCCGGAGCAAAATTCAAGACGGCTTTCACTCCCGCGGCCATCACCTGATTCAGAACTCTTTGCGCAGCCCGTGCGGGTACGGCGATCACCGCCACATCGATTTGTTCGTCACGAACAAGTTTCGCGAGCTTCTTCACATCGTGGACGCGCAGGCTCTGTGGACCGACGGTCCCGCCAATTTTCTCGCTGTCATTGTCGAACAGCGCCACCACCTTAAAATTAGAGCGGGCGAAGCCGTTGTAATTTGCCAGCGCTGTTCCTAATCGGCCGGCGCCCACAATTCCCACGCGGCGTGGCTGGTCCAGCCCCAGGATTTTCGTCAGATGGTCGCGCAGATCATCGACAAAGTAACCGATGCCGCGCACGCCAAACTCGCCGAAATAGCCGAGGTCCTTGCGAATCTGGGCCGAATTAAGATTGAACTGTTCGGCCAGCTCCTGCGATGAAACCGTTTTGATGCCGGCCGCAGCGAGCTCGTTGAGACAACGCAGGTACACACTCAAACGATTAGTGGTCAGCTCTGAGATTTTCTCTTTCTTCATCTTTCCGGCAGACCAAAGTATAACGCCGCTGAGGCTGTGCCGGAAACTCCATTCTTGCGAATGACTGATTGCTTCGCGATAATCGCGCGTGCGCTCAAAGATTTTTTCTTCCTCTCACTAACGGAGGGGATTGAGGTGAGGTATTAGCGCGTCGTAAAGCCCTCACCCCTAACTCCTCTCCAGCGGGAGAGGGGAAACGCGCCGCACTCCAAATGATCGCACACTTATCAGGCACACTGCTTTCGAAACAGGCAACGTCGGCCATTGTGGACGTCGGCGGCGTTGGTTACGACGTTTCGATTCCGCTTTCAACTTTTTACGAGCTGGGCGAGGTCGGCTCGCCCGTGCAACTTCGCGTCTACACTCACGTGCGCGAGGACGTGATCCAGCTCTTTGGTTTCAAGACCGCACGCGAACGCGAACTCTTCCTTCAACTAATCTCGGTCAATGGAGTCGGTCCTGGATTGGCGATTAAGCTTTTGTCTGGAATGAACGCAGATGAAATGATTGCTTCGATTCGCACCAACAATCTGGTGAGGCTGGTGGCGATTCCCGGAGTGGGCCGCAAGACCGCGGAACGCCTGGTCGTTGATCTGCGCGACAAGATCGCTGCTCTGTCATCGCCCGCACTTGAGGAAGAGTTCGCTGCCAAAGCTGCCGCGGGCGGAGCTCCTGTTACAGCAGATGCTATGCGTTCCGATTCAATCTCGGCGCTCGCAAATCTTGGATATCAGAGAGCGGCAGCTGAGAAAGCGGTCAAGTCGGCGATGGATGAAGGCGGAGATCTATCGGTGGAATTAATTCTGCGACGCAGCCTTCGTTCGCTGGCGAAGGTTTAGGACGCAAGTTGACCAGTGACGCCCGCATCGTCACAATTCAAACGCATGGCCAACGCAACCAGAGCAGCCGAAGCGCTCAGCCCGACGCCCACTGATGAGGATCGGCAATTCGACCTTTCTCTGCGACCGACCAAACTCGCCGAATACATCGGGCAAACCAAAGCAAAAGAAAATCTGCGCGTCTATATCAAGGCTGCTGTAAAGCGCCGCGAGGCGCTCGATCACGTTTTGCTGACCGGTCCTCCGGGCCTCGGTAAGACCACGCTCGCGCACATCATCGCCAACGAAATGGGCGCACAACTGCGTTCCACCTCCGGACCCGCAATCGAAAAGACTGGAGATATCGCGGCGCTGCTGACCAATTTACAGGAAGGCGACGTGCTTTTTATCGACGAGATCCACCGGTTATTGCCGGCTCTGGAAGAAAAGCTCTATCCGGCGATGGAGGATTTCAGTCTCGATTTATTAATCGGTCAGGGGCCCGGCGCGCGCTCGATCAAATTAGACCTGCCGAAGTTTACGCTGGTCGGTGCAACCACGCGGCAGGGATTGATCACCGCGCCTTTACGCGGCCGCTTCGGTATTAATTTTCATCTGGATTTCTACCCACACGAAGATCTGGAAACCATCTGCAGACGATCGGCGAAAATCCTTGGCGTTGAGATCGAGGACGGGGGCGCGCGCGAGATTGCCCGACGGGCACGGGGCACGCCGCGAATCGTCAATCGCTTGCTGCGGCGCGTGCGCGACTATGCGGACGTGGACTATGACGGCCGGATTACTCATGAAGTTGCGGCCGACGCGCTCAATCGCATGGAAGTCGACATCTACGGGCTGGATGAGATGGACCGGAAACTGGTGCATACGATTATCGAAAAGTTCGAAGGCGGTCCGGTCGGAGTCGGCACACTGTCCGCGGCGATTCACGAAGAAAAAGACACGATTGAAGAAATCATCGAGCCATACTTAATTCAGATCGGCTTCCTGAATCGGACTCCGCGCGGCCGCATGGCGACACAACTCGCTTACAAGCATTTCGGGGTCAAAGGTGATCAGTCGCGACCGAGCCTGTTCGATCCGGTCTGAGCCTTGCCCAAAAACTTTGTCTACTTCGACCTCAGATCGTTTGAAACGAATCTCGCGCCAATCTTTCGGCGTGCGTAACCGCTCGCCCTGGCGGCGCATGCTGTCACACGCCGTGCACCAGTTCCACGAAAACGACCTGTTCACTTCAGCCGCGGCGATGAGTTACTTCGGGCTAATGACCCTCTTTCCGGCGCTGCTCTTGCTGCTCGCAATCAGCAATCGCGTGGCAGCGGGCACGCAAATGATTGCGCACGTCGTTCAGATATATCCGGGCTCAGCTAAATTTCTTAACGAAACTATTCAGTCACTTTCGGGCATCGGCACGGGCGTAATTTTCACGTGTGCGGTGGTGGTCTTGTGGGCAGGCTCGTGGGTCTTCGCGGTCGTCGAGCGCGCTTGCAATCGGGTCTGGGGCACCACGCATCGGACTTTCCTGCATGGACGTGCACTGACCCTCGCGATGATCGCAGTTGTGGGGCTGCTCCTGTCGCTCTCAGTCTTGCTCACATCCATCATTGTTTATTTGCAAGATGTCGCCGAGCGCCTCTCGCCGCGGCAGTTGGAAAACTATCGCCTGCTTTCCACGGTGGGCAGCGTTTTTTGGCAAGTCGTGTTTGCCCTGGGAAGTCTACTGGTGACCTTCACCCTGTTTTCGCTCGTGTACAAGTTTATGCCCAACGCGTATGTGACAGTCCGCGACACAATTCCCGGTGCGGTGATTGGCGGGCTGCTGTGGGAAGCAGCGAAGTATGGATTCGCGTGGAGCTTGAACTACTTCCACTACGACCAGATTTACGGATCGGTGGGAGCAGTCGTAGCGGTCTTAACCTGGGGCTATGTTTCCAGCCTGGTGCTTCTCTTCGGCGCTCAGCTTACTGGAGTATTTCACCGCGAACATCTCGAGCACCCGATCATTGCCCCGAATACGGGCGTACCGTCTGCCTCTTACTCGTAAGTTCCAGCGTCGAGGGAGCTCGCAAATTCGGTGTTGATTTCCGACTTCGACTACGACCTGCCCGAAGAACTAATCGCCCAACAACCGCTCGACAAACGCGATGCGTCGCGCATGCTTGTCCTTAATCGCGGCCGCCGAACGTTTCAGGATTCGTCGTTTGCTTCGCTTGCGGATTACCTCCGTCCGGAAGATCTCCTCGTGCTCAACAACACAAAAGTTTTCCCGGCCCGTTTGCAGGGTAAACGCGTGGCAAGTGGTGGTTCAGTAGAACTGTTGTTGTTGCGAGAGATTGAACCAAAAGTATGGGAGGCACTCGCGCGTCCGGCGCGCCGCCTGCGGCCCGGCGCGAAAATCAGTTTCGGAGCGCGGTTGCTTGCGGAAGTCATTGACGAAGCGGATCACGGCCGCCGGGTCGTTCGGTTCGAATCCGATGAACCTCTCGACGAAGTTATCAACGAGATTGGACAGACGCCATTGCCGCCTTACATCAAGCGCGATTCCGGTGAAGTCACGGAGGATCGCGAGCGATATCAAACTGTTTATGCGAGTCAACGCGGCGCGATCGCGGCCCCGACTGCCGGGCTGCACTTCACACCGCAAATCCTCGAACAGCTAAAAGCGGGCGGCATTCAAGTCGCCGAAATTACTCTTCACGTCGGATACGGAACATTCGAACCGGTGTCTGTCAACGACATAGCGAACCATCGCGTTGCTCCCGAGTACTTCTCGATTTCATCCGAGGTCGCGAATCAGATTAATCGAAGCCGCTCGGCCGGAGGCCGCGTAATTTGTGTCGGAACGACGACCGCACGCGCTCTTGAGTCTTCTGCCGCAGAAGACGGGCAGATTCTTCCCGGCGATGGGGCCGCCGGACTGACTATTGTTCCGGGATATCGGTTTCGGGCCGTTGACGTGTTGCTGACAAATTTTCACTTGCCGCGCTCTTCCCTGCTGCTTTTGGTAAGCGCATTTGCCGGACGAGAGCTGGTGCTGGACGCTTACCGGCATGCGGTACGCGAACGCTACCGCTTCTACAGTTTCGGGGACTCGATGCTGATTATTTGACTGCCGTTCGGCGAAAACCAGCCACTTTTGTTTTGAGTGTGCGAGGCCTACAGGCTATAATCCCCGCCACGTTCCCGTCAGGGTTCCCGCGGAACATTCGGGTTTATGGCAGTTCTAAAGAAGTTTCGACCAAAGTGGTGGCTCAGCACTAGACCGGGGCAGGCGCGTGTCACTGCGCCGACACTGGCTCTTGTGCCGCCGGTCCATGCTCACTACGATCTAAGGCCGCTCACGGTGGCCCAGATCGATGAATGCTGGCAGCTCGATCAGCGCTGCTTTGTCGACGGCGAAGCTTACAGCCGCGACACGTTCGAGTATCTGCTCACCGCGCCGGAGTCAGTTTCATACCGGGTGGTCACCCACAACAGTGCCATGGCCGGATTTGTCATCGGCTTGCTTGAGCCCGATCACACGGGCCACATCACCACCATTGGCATTGCGCCGGAACACCGGCGACGCCGGCTGGCCAGTTGTTTGTTGGAAAGAGTTGAGAGTAGTTTTCGCCGCCGGGACGCGCGTATTGTCCGTCTCGAAGTGAGAGCCACGAACCTTCCGGCGCAGAAACTTTACGAGAGCCTTGGATACGCGGTCACCCAAAGACTGCCCAAGTACTATTCAAATGGCGGCGATGGATTTCTGATGGTGAAGCCGCTGGACTAACCCTACTTAGCTTCTTCGCAATTCAGTCAGGACCTGTTTAGCCACAGCTTTCAGTGTGTCGAAGACGCCGACACCCGTCGAAGCAACGGCCTCGACGACTGGCTCGTCTTTCTTCAACAATTCCGCGGCAATGTCCGCAGCCGGGACAACATTCGGCAAGTCGCGCTTATTCAGTTGCAGAACATACGGGATCTTCATCAAGTCATAGCCGTGCGCTTTGAGGTTTTCGTCGAGGTTATAGAGCGATTCAATATTGGCGTCCATTCGCTCTTCCTGCGAATCCGCCACAAAAACCACGCCATCTACGCCCTTCAAAATCAGTTTACGAGACGCCTCGTAAAACACCTGCCCCGGAACGGTGTAGAGATGAAAGCGCGTCTTGAATCCTCGCACTGTGCCTAGTTCCAATGGCATGAAATCAAAGAAGAGAGTCCGATCCGTTTCGGTCGCCAGGCTAATCAGCTTGCCCTTGGCCTGTGGCGCGGTCGCGTCATAGATGTGCTGAAGATTTGTGGTCTTGCCACAAAGGCCCGGCCCGTAATAAACGATCTTGCAGTTTATCTCTTTGTTTGCGTAGTTGATGAAAGTCATGGATCTAATTGAAAGGGGCGTGACTAATTTTGCATGAAGAGACTGTCAATCTCCTCGTCTGTGATCTCGCCGAATGGCAGGCTGGCCGCGCCTTTTGCCAGAGCTGATTCGCGCTCAACTTCCGCAAAGGCGGCCGCCAATTCCTGCGACACCTGTTTTGACCTGAGCTTTACCAGACCCAAACTCGAACGCTGGTCAAAGACTACGACCAACAGTATGCGCCCAATGACGCTGATGTGAATGCTTTCCTTGTCGCCTTCGTGAGACAGGGTCGGAAATTCTTTTTCACCAATCAGCTTGGCCATGCCGCCCGTCGCGGCCACGTTCCCGGCCACCAGCGACGCAAGGCTGGTGGTATCCAGGTCGCCCAGCTCTCCATGCACTGCGATCTGTTGTCCGTCCTTCTCCACCAACACGACCAGCTTCGCCGCCGCATCCAGACGGAGTCTGGCCAGCAGCGCTTTGATCTGGTGATAGCGCTGTTCGCGTATCAGGATTGGCATATCTACCATCTTATTCTCAGTGACTGAGATTGAGAGGAGGCAGGCAAACGATGTTTAGCGATGAACAGCAGTGTCTGAGCAGCGCCTTCGACAAATTTGTCACCGCGGATTCGCGTGGAGGTGACTCGACGAGTCAAAACCGAACACCGAACCTCACGAGTCACATTAACACGGCGCGAAGGCCGCATCAAGTGTTTTTCCAAGGCTGGCTGTGGCCATATTCGTTGAACACAATGGACCGAAACCAGCCGCAAACCCTACTCTCTCATTGAATTACGTGCCGAGCTATGCTAAGCTTCGCCGGATTTGGCGCGACGTTTTCGATTGGCGGTTCGTATCTATAAGCATGAGTAGTCCCGTGGCTAAGACTCAAAAGAGACTTTCATCACGCTCGACAGCTCGACCTGGGTCAAAAGCGTCGTCGGTTCGCAAGCGTGTAGTGAAATCTGCACTCAAGCCGGCTACCAAACGTTCGCCCGCAGGAAAAGCGCGCGCACGCAAAGCAGATAAACATCCCGCTGTGAA
>DATENS010000312.1:0-9563 GCA_035274925.1 Pyrinomonadaceae bacterium
CGGGACGCCCGTGCCACATTAAGGCCTTAACAAAACCTTCATCACGCCGGGCGCGGCGGCGCGCTGCATTGCCCGCACTCCGTCACCCAGAGCGAGCTCTTCGCTAATCAGACTTTCGACATCAACTACGCCGGTTTTCAGGAGTTCGAGTGCGGGCGCAAAGCGGCCACAGCGCGAACCCACTACGCTGATTTCGTCCACCACGATCCGGGCCGCGTCAATCTCGGTGACGCCATGGAAAGTCGATTTCAGCACGAGCACGCCGCGCGGGTGCAGCAGATCGAGCGACAGCGCAAATCCCGACGACGAACCGGACGCTTCGACGACCACGTCGAATTCCCCTTTGCGCGAGCCGGCCTTGTCCACATTTGTAGTTTCGATACCGCGGCGCTCAGCAATGTGAAGTTTGTTTTCGTGCTTTCCGATCAGCACTAAAGGCGCGCGTGTCGTTGCAAGGACTTGTGCGCAGAGCAAACCCAGCTTGCCGTCGCCGATGACCGCGACTCGCGTGTCTTCGGTTATCGACGCGCGTTCGAGAATCCCACACGCAGCCGCCAGCGGTTCAGTGAAGACAGCGCGCTCGTCCGGGATGTCATCGGGTACCGGCAATAAGTTTACGGACGGCAGTTTCAGGAATTCTGCGTGGGCGCCGTCGCGGCCAACAATCCCGAGCACGGTCCGCTCAGCGCAATGCCGCGGATCCCCCGCGCGGCAAAGCGCGCACTTGCCGCAACCCGCGTTGATCTCGCCGACCACGTGCTGACCGTACGACCAACTGCCAGCTTGTGCTGCATCCTCGACGACTCCGACAAACTCATGACCGATTGTCCCTTCAAATCCGGCATAGCCACGCGCAATTTCGAGATCAGTGTTGCAGATACCGGACAGCGTCACGCGCACCAACACTTCACCATCGGCCTGAGGCTTTGCGACGTTTGCTAGTGATAGGTTTCCGTTTTGGACGCGGAGGGCTTTCATCTTGTTTGTCAGTTGTCGGTGGTCAGTAGTCTGTGTTGGCCAACTACCACTGACCGCTGACTACTGACAGCTAAAATTCTTTCGTGCGCTCGTAAGCATTCTCCGGCGATAGCTCAATAGCTTGATCACGATCGCCCACGACCAGCGGCAGGCGCCACTCGATCCGTTCGCCGCTCGCCAGCAAAGCCGAAGCATGCAACCACCAGTCACCCGCACTCAGCATCGCGATCGCCTGTCCATCGCCGTTCACTTCGGCTTTCACCGGCGTCAGGTCGCGCATTCGCCGCGCCAGAAAATCGTCGAACTGTCGGGCCAGCCGCGGCGATGCTTCAAACTCGCGGCGCGCGGCCGGGAGATCAAAATGATAAAGCTCGACCGGAGAACGCAGCGTGGCATTCGCAACTCGATTTCTTACCACCACGCGTAAGGTCGGCCGGCCACTGCGATCGATGGCCGTGACCTGATCTGAATCAGCCGGTAACCGCCGGTAGATTCTCGCGCCCGCATAGACCAAGCCGCCCATCAACCCTATCGCCAAAATGACTCTCAGGATCTTTTCCATGCCGATGCGCGGCTGCTACCCGAAACTCAATTCACCTTCTCAGACGACGAACGTAACCCACCAGGGCCTCAATTTCATTTTCAGAAAATGATTTTTTGAAGCCGGGCATTTTGCCGCGGCCATTATTAATCGAGTTGAACAGGCGCTCGTCGCTGACATCGTCCTGCCAGCTCGAGTCGGTAAGGTCGCGCGAATGCGTACGGCGGCCGCGCGCAGTTTTGCTGCGACCGTCGCGGCCATGGCAATTCGCACATTTTCGCGTGTAGTCGGAACGCGGGTCAGCCGCCGCCGAAGTGCGTTCCGCCGCAGGCGCTAAAGCAAAACCCACTGTCAGCGTCATGGCCAGCAAAATAGAAGACCAAAACATTGATTTCATGCCCATACTTATAACTCCAAACCGCAATCTTTGTCGCGCATCATTCGCCAGCGACGCGGCTGGGTTGAAAGCGACGCGCAGGCGCGATAATCTCAGACCGTGTACGACAATTTGGACGACAAACTCCGCGAAGAATGCGGCGTGTTCGGGATCTACGGACACAGCGAAGCGTCGCGGCTTACTTATCTGGGCCTGTACGCGTTACAGCATCGTGGGCAGGAATCGTGCGGCATCGTCGCCTCTGACGGCCGCCACCTGGTTTCTGAGCGGGCCATGGGTCACGTGCGTGAGAGTTTCGATCAACCGCAACTGGATCGTTTGGCAGGGCAAAGCGCCATTGGCCACGTCCGCTATTCAACGGCCGGAGAAGTTTCGATTCGCGAATGCCAGCCTTTTGTCGTGACTTGCCAGCACGGCCAGGTCGCTGTCTGTCATAACGGAAATCTGCCGTTTGCGCGTGAGGAGAGAAAAAAACTGGAGCTCGAGGGCGCGATCTTTTCCTCGACCTCGGATACCGAAGTAATTCTGCACGGCGTGGCGCGCTCGCGCACCAGCAGCGTGGTGGAAGCAATTCCCGAAGTGCTGCGCGAAACCGAAGGCGCCTTCTCGATGCTGTTTCTGACGCCAACCGAATTGATCGCCATTCGTGACCCGCGCGGCTTCCGGCCGCTCGCGCTGGGCCGTCTGGACGAGGCATGGGTGATCGCCTCAGAGACGTGTGCCTTTGACTTAATCGATGCGCAGTACGTGCGCGACGTCGAGCCCGGGGAAATGATCGTGATCAATGAAGAGGGCCTGCGCTCGACCCACCCGCTCAATCCGGAAAAGCATTCGATGTGCATTTTTGAGCACGTTTATTTTTCCCGTCCCGATTCAATGATCTTTGGACAATCAGTGAATCTCTCGCGCCACCGGATGGGTCAGCAACTGGCAATCGAACAGCCGGCCGATGCCGACATCGTAGTCCCGGTTCCGGATTCCGGAGTTCCGGCAGCCATCGGTTACTCGGCTGAGAGCGGGCTGCCTTTTAGTTTCGGCCTGGTGCGCAATCACTACATCGGCCGCACTTTCATCGAGCCGAAACAATCGATCCGCAGCTTTGGCGTGCGCATAAAACTTAATCCGGTGCGTCACCTGATCGAAAACAAACGGATCGTGCTGATCGACGATTCGATCGTGCGCGGCACGACGTCGAAAAAGATCGTGCGCATGGTGCGCGAAGCAGGCGCCAAAGAAATTCACATGCGGATTTCGTGTCCGCCCACGATCAGTCCCTGCTACTATGGCGTCGATACGCCCAACAAAATTGAGCTGATTGCCGCGAATTACTCACTCGAAGGCATCCGCGAATTTATCGAAGCTGATTCGCTCGGCTATCTCTCGCTCGCGGGCATGCTGAACGCCACCGGGCTCGATCCCGAGGCGGCGTGTGTGGCTTGCTGGAATGAACAATATCCAACTCGGATCACGCGCGAAGCCGAGACCATGCACTCGCGCGACGAGGCGGCGACCGGGGCCCAGGTAGTCGTGTGACCTCAGAGACAAACTAAACGAGGATTGTGAGTAAAATGGGATATCTACCGTACTCGATCAAGCTCGGTAACCCGCCCCAAGAAGAGACAGAAAGCTCTTGGGTTGTCTGTGTGGTTGAGGAAGCAGGTTGCACTAACGAGTTTGTTCACACAACTAATGGGCACCCCTTGCGGCGATTTGACCTCACGGTGTTCGCCACTGCGCAAGAGGCGAAGGATGAGGCCAGACGCGTGATCGAGATGTCGCGAGGAAAGCGATAGAAATCACTGAGTCTGTATGCCCGCAAAGAAGTCCTCATCTCTGAATGTCCTCGTTCCGGTCGCTTTGATTGAAAGAAGAATCTATCTAATCCGCGGCCAAAAAGTGATGATGGATACTGACCTCGCAGAGTTGTACGGCGTGCAGACGTTTCGGCTAAACGAAGCCGTGAAACGAAACCGCAAGCGTTTTCCTGTAGACTTTATGTTTCAACTGAACAAGAAGGAGGCGAAATCTTTGACATCGCAATTTGCGATCTCAAAAAAAGGGCGAGGTGGACGACGCACATTGCCCTATGTTTTCACCGAACAAGGAGTAGCAATGCTTTCCAGCGTGCTAAATAGCGAAAGGGCCATACAAGTCAATATTGGCATAATGCGTGCTTTTGTAAAGCTGCGCCAAATGTTGGAATCCAGCGAAGAGCTTAATCGCAAATTCGCCGCAGTGATTCGTAAACTTGCAGTCCACGACAAGTATTTCGCGGTCGTGTTCGACGAACTCAAGAAGCTTACAAATGAACCATCGCCAGAGCGCCGTCAGATCGGCTTCAAACAGCGAACTGAACCGTAAAACCATGACTGAAAGAATCTTTAACTTTAGTGCCGGCCCGGCTGTGATTCCGCTGCCGGTTTTGGAAGAAGCGCAGGCCAATATGTTGTCGCTGCCCGGAGTGGGCATGTCGGTGATGGAGATTAGCCATCGCTCCAAAACCTTTGACGAGATTATTCAAGGCGCCGAGGCTGGACTGCGCGAGCTCCTCAATATTCCCAAAGACTATGCGGTGCTGTTTCTGCAGGGCGGCGCCAGTCTTCAATTCGCCATGGTGCCCATGAATTTTTTGTCGCTCGATGCGAGCGCCGACTACATCGTCACCGGCAGTTGGGGAAAGAAAGCAGTCAAGGAAGCTCAGAAATTCGGCACCGCCGACGTGGCCGCCAACATGGCCGACGGCGGGTTTACGCGCGTCCCGAAACAGGACGAGCTGCAACTGAATCCGAGCGCGGCTTACGTGCACATGACTTCGAATGAAACCATCGAAGGAGTCGAATTCAAGTCTGAGCCGGAAGTGGGCGAAGTGCCCCTGGTGGCCGACATGTCATCCAATATTTTGTCCCGGCCGATTCCGGTTGATAAGTACGGCATAATCTACGCCGGGGCGCAAAAGAACATGGGCCCGAGCGGCGTGACCCTCGTGATCATTCGCGAAGATCTTTTGCCACGCATCCGCGAAGGTTTGTCGATCATGCTCGACTATCGCACGCATGTGAAAGACAAGTCGCTGCACAACACGCCGAATACCTGGGGCATCTACATTTTGAATCTGGTGTGCAAGTGGCTGAAGGACAAAGGCGGCCTCGAAGGCATGCATCAGGAAAATGAAGCGAAAGCAAAGTTGCTTTACGATGCGATCGACGCCACTGAGTTCTATCGCGGGCATGCCGATGCGGACTCGCGCTCGATCATGAACGTCACGTTTCGCCTGCCTTCCGAGGATTTGGAAAAGAAATTTGCCAACGAAGCGACGGCCGCAAAGCTCGATGGGTTAAAAGGCCATCGCTCAGTCGGCGGCATTCGGGCTTCAATTTACAACGCCTTTCCGCGCGAAGGCTGCGAAGCGCTGGTCGAGTTTATGAAAGAGTTTGAAAGAAAGAACGGGTAGCGTTCTCATTCACACCCGGCTTCAGCCGGGTGATCGGGAGTTAAGCCAGGTGTGAATGAGCGGTTTGCCCGAAAGAATTCGTTGGCCTTTGGTATCAAATCACTCTCGAACAGGATTCACATGGTGCGAAAGATTCTCTTAACCATATCTCTCATCGCGGTCGCAGCGATTTCGATTCATTCGCAAAAACAGCCGCCGCCGTTATCCCAGAACATCAATCCGCTGCCACAGGAGAAGCGGCTGCGTAATATTCGTCAACTGACGTTTGGCGGCGAGAATGCCGAGGCCTATTTTTCCGCCGACGGCAAGAAGCTGATCTTTCAATCGACGCGTGAGGGCCACGGGTGCGACCAGATCTACACGATGGACGTCGACGGATCGAACATGAAGATGATCTCGACCGGCGACGGACGCACCACGTGCGGGTATTTCCTTCCCAACGGCAAGCGCGTGCTCTATTCATCGACCCACCTCGGCGCAAAGCAATGCCCGACCCGGCCGGACTTTTCCAAAGGGTACGTCTGGGCCGTTTATGAAACCTTCGACATTTTCACCGCGAAGTCCGACGGAACTGACCTGCAGCGGTTGACCAAAACGCCGGGCTACGACGCCGAGACCACCGTAAGTCGCAAGGGACAGTTGGTTTTTACGTCAATGCGCGACGGCGATCTCGACATCTACACGATGGACGCGGATGGCAAGAACGTGCGGCGGCTGACCAATGAAGTCGGCTACGACGGCGGGCCGTTCTGGTCCCGCGACGGTAAACAGATTGTCTATCGCGCCTACCATCCAAAAACGGACAAGGAACGGGCGGACTATATTTCGTTATTGAAGAGCAATTTGATTCGTCCCACCCTGCTCGATATCTGGGTGATGAATGCGGACGGAACGAACAAGCGGCAAGTGACGCGTCTGAACAAGGCCAGTTTCGCGCCTTACTTTTTTCCGGACGGCCGGCGGATTATTTTTTCTTCCAACGTCGCCGACCCTAAAGGCCGCGATTTCGATCTCTACATGATCAATGTGGACGGCAGCGGCCTGGAACGGATCACCTGGAACGACACGTTCGATGGTTTTCCGATGTTCTCGCCGGACGGCAAGAAACTGGTCTTCGCTTCAAATCGAAATGCAGCCAAGCCGGGCGATACGAATATTTTTATTGCGGATTGGGTGGAGTGAGGGCCAAGTGAATCTGATTCAGTCTCGAACAGGCGCGCTGATTATTATGCTCGCTGTTTGTTTCCCAACATCGGCAGGGCTTACTGCAGATCGGAATTCGACGAATTCGGAGACATAAATTGCGAAGCCGAGATGGCGCGTCTTGATAATTTTGCTATTCAGCTACAAGACTTGCCCTCCGCCAAGGGAATCATGATCTTCTACGGAGGTCGACGATTCAGAGGACGGCTGCCCAAGCGTGGTGAAGCTGCGGCTCGCGCGGCCCGTCTGAAACCGTATTTAGTGGAACGGCGCGGCATTCCCATAGACAAAGTAGTCCTGATCGATGGCGGCTTCGCCGAAGAGTGGAAGGTAGAACTCTGGGTAATTCCTCCGGGCGTGGCGATTCCCGCTCCGTATCCAACAATTGCAAAAGATCAAATCAAGTTTCGCAAGGGCAAAGCTCGTCCGCGCGACTTTCGCTGTAACATTTAGGAAGTATCATCATGATTACCAAAGCACGATCCCTCCAAGGTTTTCTCCTCGTCCTCGCGCTGACCGCGAGTGCGTTTGCCCAACAACCGAGCGCCAGCCAACCCAGCGTCAATCGTCTGCGACAGATTGTTGAATATTTGGCGTCCGACACACTTGAAGGACGGCGCACAGGCACGGCCGGAGCGAAAGATGCGGCGCACTATATCGCCGGCGAGTTCAGTCTGCTCGGCCTGCGTCCGGGCATGCAGCTGGCCCAGCCGACACGCACGCGTGGTGAAAATCGCGCGCGTTATCTGCAATCGTTTCCGTACGTCGCAGATGTCACGTTGGGGAAGAACAATGTGCTGTTGCTCAACGGGCGTCCCGTCGAGGGCGTGACTGCTCGCGTCGGCGAGGACTGGGCGCCGCTCGGCTTTTCGTCGAACGCCTCGGTCCCGACATCACCAGTAGTGTTCGCGGGCTACGGTATTTCCTCCGCCGAACTGAAGTACGACGACTACGCCGTCTCAAACGCGAAGGATCGCATCGCCATCGTATTCGCCGGCACGCCGGACGGCGACAACCCGCATGGACAGTTTACCCAGGCCGGACAGATTCGCTTTAAAGTTGCCGCGGCCCGCGCCGCAGGCGCTCGCGCGCTTCTGATTATCGCGAACGAAGAAAAGTTGAACGACGACCGGCTATCGCGGCTTTCGTATGACAACGCCGGTGAGGCGGGCATGCCGGTACTCGTGGTATCCCGGCAACTGGCGCGCAAGCTCATTTTCATCCCGAATCCAGAAATGACGCTGGCAGAGTTTGAGAAACTGGAAGCTGACGCACGAAAGTTCACCAATAAGCCGGAGCCAAAACCCGCGCAGACCCCCAGCGACAATTCGATCAGGCAAGAGTTCTCGTTCTCGCCACTCTTATCGCGGACTCCGATCGAAGGTTTATCAGTCAGCCTCACCACCGATGTCGTCCGTCGCGAAGCACCTTCTTTCAACGTCGTCGGCATTCTGGCCGGAAGCGATCCGAAATTAAAGAACGAGTCGATCGTGATCGGCGCGCACTACGACCATCTCGGGCGTGGCGGCGCCGGGAGCCTCGCCCCGAGTGAAGGCGAAATTCATCACGGCGCCGACGATAACGCTTCGGGAGTAGCGGGTTTACTTGAGCTAGCGCGGATGATGGCACAGGGTCCAAAGCCGCGCCGCACGATCGTCTTTATCGCTTTTAGTGGTGAAGAAGAGGGCCTGATCGGATCGAACCATTACGTGAATCATCCGGTTGTTCCGCTCGCAAATACCGTGGCGATGATCAATCTGGACATGATCGGTCGATTGAAGGAGAAGAACCTGATTCTCGGTGGTGTCGGCACCGCTCAGGAGTGGCGTTCAATGATAGACGTCGCGAACATGATGCAGAGTGTCACCCTTTGGCCTGACCCGACGACGCGTCCGGCGAGCATGTCTGAGAGGCCGATGGTAGTCGGCGCCAACGGGAGGCCGGTTGTTACCACGGATCCGGCGAAGCGGTTTTCCCTCACTTTGAACGAGGACGGCTTCGGCCCCAGCGATCATTCATCCTTCTACGGCAAACAGATTCCGGTGCTCTTCTTCTGGACCGGAACGCACAATGATTATCACAAGCCCTCAGACACGGCCGAGAAGATCAACTATGAAGGCGAAGCACGCATCGTTTCGTTCGCCGCCAGCATCATTCGCGACGTCGACAAAAGTGATAAACGCCCAACTTACACAGTCGCGAAGGTCGCCTCGACAGGACGCTCGACAGGTTTCCGCATCTATCTCGGTACGATTCCCAATTACGCAGAATCGAATGACGGATTGTTAATCGATGGCGTGCGCGATGATTCACCTGCGGCTAAAGGTGGCCTCAAAGCCGGAGATAAGATCGTTAAGATCGCCGGACGCGATGTGAAGAACGTTTACGATTACACCTACGCGTTGGGCGAGATGAAAGCGGGACAGGAATACGAAGTTGAAGTAGTTCGCGGGAGCGAACGCCTGACTCTTAAGATAACGCCCGAAGCGAGGAAGTAGTCGCGGGGCACTAGCCCGACCGTGAGGGAGGGCTCAGGTTGGAAAACCTTTCGCAAAAGCAAAAGGCAAGAGTTTGAATCAACGCGAAAAGCGCGATTCCACTCTTGCCTTGAGTTTTGTGAGCCCTCCCTAACGGTCGGGCTAATGCCTCGCTACAACTTACCAGCGTGGTTCACGATCGTTACGACTGGGCCGGCGATCGCGATCCCGGTCGCGACGACCGCCCCCGCCGCCGCCACCACCGTAACCACCACCACCGCCGCCGCCGTAACCGCCGCCTCCGCCGCGGTTTCCGTAACCGCCACCGCCACCCGGACCGCGGTCGGTGCGCGGACGCGCCTCATTTACCGTCAGATTACGACCTTTGAAATCCTTGCCGTTGAACTGCTCGATAGCAGCCGCGGCTTCCTCAGGGGTGGTCATTTCGACAAAACCGAAACCGCGCGAGCGGCCTGTCATGCGATCTTCTACGACCTGGGCCGACTCAACATTGCC
>DATENS010000313.1:0-4344 GCA_035274925.1 Pyrinomonadaceae bacterium
TCAGTTGTTAAGCGAGCCCGCCATCGTGGGCGGATTGGCAAAGGCTGTTTTGGGAGAGAGATCAACAGTCGATTGGGATGGATTAGTGGCGAACTACGATCGCGTTCGCGACCACATCGAGCATGTTGTGCCGGACTTTGATGACTATAACGAGCGAGCGCGGCAGCCGGGCGGCTTCTATTTGCCGAATCCAATACGCCGGCGTGAATTCCTGACCAAAGATGGATTAGCTCATTTCACGGTCCATCCTCTTCCGAACATTCAATTGCTTCCCGGTCAGTTTTTGATGATGACCATGCGCAGTCACGATCAATTCAACACTACGATTTATGGCCTGGACGATCGCTATCGTGGCATTCGGAATGGCCGCCGCATCGTGTTCCTGAATCCGGATGACATTCGCCTGTCCAAACTAAGCGAAGGACAATTGGTCGATCTGGTCAGCCGCTTTGAAGGCGAGGATCGAGTCGCGCGTGGTTTTCGCGTCGTGCCGTACAGCATTCCGCGGAGGTGCGCGGCCACTTACTTTCCCGAAGCGAATGTCCTGGTGCCGGTGCGCCATTTTGCCGACAAGAGCAACACGCCGGCATCGAAGAGTGTGGTGATTAGTATTCGAGCGGTGGCGAATGCCGGTACTTAAAAGAAGCGCCCGCTTGCGAAAGTGAACCGCGAAGCGGTTACGGAACAAAGCCCAGGGTTGACGCGCAGCGGCTACCCTGTGGCGCCGGCCCAAAAAAGATGTCGCAACCCTGACAGGGTTGCGGAATCGATTCTCTTATCGTCACCCAACGTAGCCTTCGGCAACGTTGGGCTGGAGGGCGAAACCGCTTTGCGGTTTAGAACATCTGCTTTCGCAGAAATTAATCAATCGATGCCTTCTTCCAAATCCGAGATTTACGATCAACTCGCGCTACAGCTTTCCAGCCTGCTCGCCGGTGAACGCGATCTGGTGGCTAATGCGGCGAACTTCTCTGCTCTGCTCTTTCATTCTTTGCCGGATGTGAATTGGGTGGGATTCTACTTCGCAAAGGACGGCGAGTTGGTTCTGGGACCGTTCCAGGGGCAACCCGCGTGCGTCAGAATCAAGATTGGTCAGGGCGTTTGCGGAGCGGGCGCGGCCAGCTGCGAAAGCGTCATCGTGCCCAATGTTCACGAGTTTCCGGGCCACATCGCCTGCGACAGCGCCTCGAATTCTGAAATTGTAGTACCGTTGATGAAGAGTGCACGGTTGATTGGCGTGTTGGATGTCGATAGTCCCACGCCTTCTCGATTCGATCGTGAAGACGCTGTCGGGCTCGAGGCGCTCGCGCGAATTCTGCTCTCTTCGGTTACTGATGAATAATCGCCCCACCATCGTCGCAGTCAGCGGCCTGTCTTCCAATACCGGCAAGACCACCTTGGTGTGTGAACTGCTGGCGCGGCTGCCGGGATGGGAAGCAATCAAATTAACCCGCGGACACTACCGCTCGTGCGGAAGAGATCCGAGCGGGTGCTGCGTGAGCGATCTTATTCGCGACGAGCCCTTAATTCGTTCCGGGCGCGACGCCAATTATGAAATCGGCAAAGACACCGGCCGTTTCTGGGACGCAGGTGCAGCCAATGTACATTGGGTAATCGCCGGTGAGGATCAGGTGGAGGGTGGGATCAAACAGGCTCTGTCACGCGTCAGGGCCACCGGCGTGGTGGTTGAAGGCAATAGTTTTCTTGATTTCGTCGCGGCTGATTTCGCTATCACGTGCGCGCGCGCCGGCGAGAACCGCATGAAAAGCTCGGCGCGGCGAACACTTGATAGAGCGGACGCTCTCTATCTTTCGACTGTCGACGACTGTCCGGCCGAAACGGCGTTTGCGAGATTTGATGAGTGGCGGGCAACATTGACCCGGGATCTGAATCTACATCAAACAGAAATTTTCACTAGAGCTGGAATTCCGCAACTGATCGAGCGCATTTTTTGGAGTGCGGCGCCTGGTCGCCGCTTTCGTCCAGAACAAAGCGCTGACGAGTCAGCGCACTCCATAAACAAATGATCACGATTCGCAAATCAGAAGAGCGCGGCCACTTTGATTTTGGGTGGCTCGACACGTATCACACTTTCTCATTCGATCAGTATTACGATCCGGCGCACACTCACTTTCGCAACCTGCGCGTCATCAATGAAGACCGCGTGGCCCCCGGCCAGGGCTTTCCCACCCATGCGCATCGCGACATGGAGATCATCACCTACATCCTGTCCGGGGCGCTCGAGCACCGCGACAGCATGGGCAATGGATCGGTGATTCGTCCCGGCGATGTCCAACGCATGTCCGCCGGCACTGGCGTTTCCCACAGCGAATACAATCCTTCAGAAACCGAAGGCGTGCATCTGCTGCAAATCTGGATCTTGCCGCGTGCGCGCAATCTGCCGTCAGGCTATGAGCAGAAGGCTTTCACTGAAGACGAGCGATTGGACCGATTGCGTTTGGTAGCTTCTGAAGATGGGCGCGAGGGTTCAGTTACCATCCAGCAGGATGCCCGCCTCTATGCAGCGATTCTCGAAGCCGGCTCGGTGGTCAAGCACACGCTCAGTGCGGGTCGCTATGCCTGGGCGCAGGTGGCGCGAGGTAATCTAAAAATTAACGATGTGCCGATGAACCAGGGAGATGGCGCAGCCGTCCGCAACGAGACGACGCTTGAACTCGTAGCTGAAGACAAAGCCGAAGTGCTGCTCTTTGATCTTGCTTAGCTGATCGTGTCTATCTTGTTCAGCGTGGAAGCGGGCGACTGAATTTCGCGCAACTGTCCGACAATTTCTTCGATTCGCTTTGCCTGCGTTTCAATCGTTTCCGCCCGCCGCCGCGATTTCTCGGACAAGTCTTCCTGGCGCAAGAGCAATTGCGCCTGGCCTAAGAGGGCGGCCAAAGGATTATTAATTTCATGCCTCACGTGCGCGACTAACGCGGCGGCATCCGTCATCTTCTGTTCATAATCGCTGACGATGTCACGCAGGCGAGCTAATTCGTTTGCGTCAGGGGAAGGGTTTGATTCGTTCATCAGCTTTCGCGTTTGAGTTTTTCAAAAGCACGAACGTGAAGACGGCAACACTGCGAGGGTACCGCGGGGGTATTGTGCTTTGCGATAGTCAGCAGCGCAAGGATTTTTTCGCAATGCCGGATTAAATTATCGGATTATTCGCAAGGGATTTTGCGGGAAATGAGTTCGCGGTTGGTTTTAGTTACGCGTTTGACTTCCGCTGCTTGGGGCGGGTAAATTCGATTTCCGTGCTGGGAGGTCGTCCAATGGTAGGACTCCAGACTCTGGATCTGGCTATCGGGGTTCGAGTCCCTGCCTCCCAGCCAAATTTTCTAGCGAGCACCACTCACTGGAATTAAAAATTCTTCTTCAGGATCCGCCGTCATGGACATGGTTTCCGCCGCTTCTCAGTAACAGAGAGTGTCGCTGTCTAGATCCACCGCCAACAGCCTACTTACACGCCTACACTTAACTCATGAACTAGCGTGGCCGTTTGGCAACTTATCAGTTCCGCACGCTTGCCGCTACCTTCACCATTGACTCCGATACAACTATTGATTACTGTTCGCGTTGTTCTTCGCACGTCGAGCTGGTCCTCAGAGCCTCAATAGATCGCGCCGTCTCTGGTCCCCAGCCTTCAAAACTGAAAATCCTTCAAACGGATCTATGGAACACATCCGGGATGATCGGGTCATGGTCATCAGTCGTTTGGCGACCCGTCGATTACGAGAAAACCACCGATTGTTACACCGGCAATACCGGTTAGGTAACTCCGAAGAACGCATCGGCTTCGTGCAGAAAGCGCCGGTTGATGATGGTGCGGATCAACCTAGGTTTTATCTCCTCTGTGACGGAAAACAGGCGGCCAAGGCCGAGACCGTGAGCTTTGAGGAGGCCGCTGCCGATCTCTATCAACTGGTTAAATACCTTGACGAACGAAATCTCACGGTTGATGGCGTGCTCCATCTCCGATGCCGGTGCCTGGTCTATGAGGTCATGGATTATCTGCTCAAAGTTCCTGAGGATTTGGGTGAATACTTCAAAGATCTTGCCAGTCGCTTTTCCGGTGCTGCAACAGACGTCGAGAGAATTGCCGAGGATTTACATGGCGGCCCGTTCACAAATCGTAATGAGCGCGCCAAGGTCATCAAACTACACCTCATTGCAGCAATCTGGGGCGCAAATCAGATGTACCGCGAGCACAACCAACCTTCCTACAACCGCGCTTACGCGGTGCTGGAAAGAGTCAACGGCTTCATCCAGAAGGAACTGCCCAATCAACATGAATCTCCGCGGGAGAGTTTTGGAATTCTGGGGCTGGCACAATACGTCACC